>REDH01000054.1 GCA_007693585.1 Deltaproteobacteria bacterium | reverse complement strand
GACGACCTCCCCGCCCGCATCGCCCTCATGCACAAACCCCGCAGACACATCTGCGCCATGAGCGACACCGAAGGCCGGGACACCGTCGCCCGATACCTCCCCGACGACCTCCACGGCTGCCGACACGTCGGTCGACTCGACTTCAACACCACCGGACTCCTCCTGTGGACCAACGCCCGACGCCTCCACCGGCTCCTCCTCGACCCGCGCTCCCACCTGCCCCGCATCTACCGCGTCAAGGTCCGCGACCGCATCGACCCCGACGACCATCGCCTCCGCCTCCTCGCCTCCGGAACCATCGACCTCGACGGCACCCCCGCCCTCCCCTGCCCCGTCACCTTCGAGACCCTCCGCACACGCGCCACCTGGATCCGCATCACCCTCACCGAAGGCCGCTTCCGCCAGATCCGCCGCATGTGCGCCGCCGTCGGCTTCCAGATCGTCAAGCTCGAACGGCACGCCATCGGTCGACTCACCCTGCCCGAAGACCTCACCCCACGCTGCATCCGCACCGCAGAAACCAGCGAACTCCACGACCTCTTCGCCCCCTGGCTCGAACAGCTCGACGCACCGCTCCCGTTCACCTGGGATGACCTCGCCCACGGCCACGTCACCACCCGCACCCTCGAACGCTGGCTCCACAACACCCAGCAGCAGCTCTGGACCTCCGCGGACGAAGCCGAGCCATCGGGCACCCCCCTCGACCTCCACGACGAAGCATAGCCTCGGAGTCGCACGCCCCCCATCACCCGCGCTGCCCACCCCGGACACGCCGCGAGACGTCACGAACCCTCGTCGACAGACCCGGCCGCGATAGGCTATGGAGCGTGGGCTCGGGACGACCCACCCCTCGCGTTGGGCTTCCTCCCCCACAGCGCCTCCGGCGCCCACCCTCGTGCCCATGTCCACCCCCGCCGCACCCGCCACCGGCACGGCCTCCGTCCGGATCGCCCTCGCCGCAGTGGCCTTCTCCGTGCTGCTGCTCGCTGCCAAGCTGCTGCTCGCCTGGATCACCGGCTCGACCGCCATCCTGTCCGACGGCATCGAGTCCAGCGCGAACGTCCTCACCTCCGCCTTCGCCGCCTTCGCCGCCTGGCTCGGCAGTCGACCACGGGACGCCGACCACCCCTACGGACACGGCAAGGTGGAGTACTTCTCCGTCGCCCTGGAGGGGGTTCTCCTGAGCGTCGCCGCGGTGCTCATCGCCATCGTGGCCATCCCGCGCGTCCTCGACCCGCCCGACGTCACGGCCCTCGACGTCGGCGCGATCGGCATGGCCCTGATCGCCCTCGTCACCGCGGCCGGTGCGCGGTTCCTCGTTCGCCGGGGGCGCACCCTGCAGTCCCCCGCCCTCGAGGCCGACGGCAAGCACCTGATGGCCGACGCCATCACCAGCTCCGGCGTCTTCGTGGGCATCACGCTCGTCCATGTCACCGGGCTCCCCGTCCTCGATCCCCTCGTCGCCGTCCTCATCGCCGGGCTCATCCTCTTCAACGCCGTCCGCATCCTCCGGCAGGCCATCGCAGGGCTCATGGACGAGGCCGATCCCGTGCTCCTCGACGACATCGCGCGGGTGCTCGAGGAACACCGCCAACCCGGCTGGCTCGCCCCCCACCTGACCCGGGTCCACCGGCTCGGCCAGGCCGTCCACATCGACCTGCACCTCGTGCTCCCGCGCTACTGGTCCATCGACCGCGGCCACGACGCCGCCACCGTCATCGAGAAGGCGATGCAGCAACGCTTCGGGACGCGCAACGAGACCATGGTGCACATGGAGCCGTGCACACCGATCTCCTGCCCCTACTGCGACGTCGAGGACTGCCCCGTGCGGGAAAGCCCCTTCTCCGGCACCCTCCCCTGGAGTGGCGAGTCCATCCGCAGGGGAAGCCGAGCCGAGGCCATCGCCCACACCACCGGCGAGGGGAAAGCCCCACGCGCCCCCGCACCGGACACGCTCCGATGACCGCCGCCGCCCTGCTGCTCGCGGTCGGGACAAGCCTGGCCTGGGCCGGGTTCGATGCCACCCGCAAGGCGCTGACCCCCCATGTGCCCGCCGTGCCGCTGGTGGCGCTCTTCTGCCTCGGACAGGTGCCGTTCTTCGCCCTGTGGCTCGCGATCGACGGCGTGCCGGAGATTCAGGACGGCTACGCCATCGCCGGCGTGATCACGGTCGTCCTCAACATCGCCGCGAACCTCCTCTTCGTCCGGGCCGTGTTCGTCTCGCCGCTGAGCGTGACGATCCCGCTCCTGTCCCTGACCCCCGTCTTCACCGCCCTCATCGCCATGCCGCTGGTGGGCGAGTTCCCGCTGCCCCTGCAGTGGGTCGGTATCCTGGCCGTGGTCGGCGGCGCCTTCTGCATCAACGCCGAGCCGAGCGACCTTCGTCACCCCGGACGACTCCTGCGATCCCTCGTGCGGGAGAAGGGTGCGCTGTTCATGGGCATCGTCGCCCTGCTGTGGTCCGTCACCTCGACCGTCGACAAGCTCGGCATGGAGCGCTCCTCGGCGCCGTTGCACGCCCTGGTCCAGGTCGGCGGAGTCGCCGCGGGAATGCTGCTGGTCCTGGCGTTCCAGCGGCGCCTCGCGTCGCTCGGGGCAGTCCGCAAGCGGCCGGGCACCTTCGTGGCGACCATCCTCCTTGCGGTCGCCGCCCTGGGCCTGCAGCTGCTCGCCTACGCGCTGCTCTTCGTCAGCATCGTCGAGGCCATCAAGCGGGCCATCGGGATGACCGCCGCGCTGGTCATCGGGCGCATCTCCTTCGGCGAGCGCATCGGGCTGGTGCGCATCGTGGCCGTGCTGGTGATGGGCGCGGGCACCGCGCTGATCCTGCTCGCCGAACCGGAGGAGGAGGGCACCCCGGAGCTGACCGCAGCCACCGGAGCCGTCGTCACGGCTCCGGCGCCCTGATCATCGCCGAGTGCAGCAGGTGGGCGCCGGCGTCCTTCATCTCCTGGAGGGCGTGAGGACCACCGTCCGGGGGACCGTCGGGATGCACCGCGGCGACCGCGTTGATCACCACGTGCACGCGGAAGCCGCGGGCGAGGGCGTCGAGCACCGTCGCGCGGACGCAGTAGTCGGTGGCGAGACCGCAGACGAAGAGATCGTCCACCTGGCGGGTGCGGAGCCACGCCTCCAGGTCCTCGTTGGTCGCCTCGAATGCGGAGTAGCCGTCGTCGGCGCCGTCCGTGCCCTTGAGAAACTCCTGCGCGATGGGCGCCGAGTCCAGTTCGGGGGCGTACTCGGCGCCCGGCGTGCCGGCGACACAATGGACGGGCCATCGCTCGAAATGGACGGTGTCCTCCGGGTGCCAGTCCCGCGACGCCACCACGAGCTCGAAGTGGGGCATCATCCGATTGATCACCGGGAGGATCGCGTCTCCGCCGGCCACGGCCAGGGCGCCTCCGGGACAGAAGTCCCGCTGCATGTCCACGATCAGCAGTGCCCTCATGTGACCTCCTGTCCGGTGGGGGTCCGTGGCGCCCGGTCGAGGCCTTCGTCGACCTCCTTCAGCAGGCGGGCGCGCAGGCCGTGGAGGCCCGGGCCGAGCCCCACCCGGTAACGGTGCGGGAATTCGAACCTGCGGTGTTCGGGGGGCACGCGCGCGAGGCGCTCGCGCGCGCGATCCGCGGCGACCGCGATGCCTTCCGCGCCGCGGACGCGGGCTCCGCCCGAGAGCATGGTGCTGAGGATCTCCTCCCGCACGAGGCCGGCGATGGGCGTCTCCTTTCCCGGCAGGTAGGGGTGCAGGAGCCGGTCGACGGTGGCCACGTCCTCGTCCTCGTGCAGGACCCCGTCGAGCAGGAACGAGCCGTCGGGGGCGAGGACACGGATGACGTTCTTGCGGCCGGGCAGGTTCACCTTCTCCACGTTCTCCGAGCGCTTGAGGCAGGGTCTGCGGCCGACCCGGGCCAGCTTGTACACGCCGTCCAGCGCCGCATCCGGCCGGCCGGTGACGAGATCGGTGCCGACCCCGAAGGCGTCGATGGGGGCGTCCTGTTCGAGGAGGCTGCGGATGATGCGCTCGTCGAGGCTGTTGCTGGCCACGATGCGCACCTCCGCGAGGCCGGCCTCGTCGAGCATGGCGCGGGCGTGCCGGCTGAGGAAGGCGAGATCTCCGGAGTCGAGCCGGATGGCGCGCAGGCGCTGTCCGCGACCGAGCATCTCCCGGGCGACGGTGATCGCGTTGGGGACACCGCTGCGCAGGGTGTCGTAGGTGTCCACGAGGAGCACGCAGTCGTCCGGAAACTGCTCGGCGTACGTCCGGAAGGCGCGCAGCTCGTCCCCGAAGGAGAGGATCCAGCTGTGGGCCTGCGTGCCGGTCAGGGGCAGGCGTCCGTGGAAGGCGGCGAGCACGTTGCTGGTGGCCTCGACCCCGCCCACGGCGGCGGCTTCGCTCGCCTGCAGCGCCCCCCAGCCGGGAGCCCGCCGCATCCCGAAGTCCACGACGGGGCGACCGCGGGCCGCCTGCACGAGCCGGGCGGCACGGGTGGCGACGAGGGAGCTGTAGTTGAGCACGTTGAGGATGAGCGTCTCGATGAGTTGCGCCTCAGGCAGGGTCGCCTCGACGCTGAGCACCGGCTCGTTGGCGAAGACCACCTCGCCCTCGCGGACGCTGCGGACGGTCGCCCCGAACCGGTACTCCCGGAGCCAGGCGATGAAGTCCGGGTGTGCTCCCTTCTCGGCGAGCCAGGCGATCGCTTCGGGGCCGAACCGGAATGCGGGCAGGAGTTCGGCCAGGGAGCGGAGACCGGCGGCGACGACGACCTCCCCGCCGAAGGGCGGCTTCCGGAAGAAGTAGTCGAAGACGGCGCGTTCGTGGTGCCGACCGCATCGCACGTACCCTTCCGCCATGCGGAGCTGGTACAGGTCGGTGTACAGGCCGAGCGGTTCGGGGATCACCATCGACAACCCTGGGGCGTGGTCTACTCGCGGTAGCGGGAGGGCACCACGAGCCCGTGGGCGCCCTGGCTGTGGCCGCTTCGGCTCGCCGCGTCGCCGAAGAGGGCGAAGTTGAACGTGGCGCCGACGCCGATGGTCCAGGGCCAGGCCTCCACGCTTCCGTCGACGAAGTTGTAGTCGGGGAGCAGCCCGAAGAAGGCATCGAGGTCGACCGCGTCGAGCCCCTCGTAGCGCGCGCCGAGACGGATCTCGACATCCGGCCCGAGGATGTCCCGGGGATCGGACGAGCCGACCTCGAAGGCGAGCATCACCGGCGCCGTGAACGGGCGCGAGGCGATCGCCGCGCCCCAGTGTGCGCGGAAGCTCGTGTTGTCGTCCGGCAGGAGCCCGATGGCGTAGCCGACGTTCGCATGCAGCTCGACGGTCTCTCGTCGGTTCACCGCAGAAAGCGGGATGTACCCGTAGAGGGTCGTGGCGTCGCTGTAGGCACCGCCGGTACCGACCGGGAGCGCGGCGCCGGCGACGAAGGCGACGCCGACCATGTCGCCGGGCACCGGCCGGTGGATCAGCAGCTTGGCTTCGACCCCGGGGTTGGCCAGGGTGAACTCCTGCTCGGCATCGAGACCGAGGCCCATGAACACCCGCGCCTCGAGGAGGTTGGCGAGACCGATGCCCGCGTCGATGCCGAGCAGTGGGGTGAGGTCGCCCCGGTTCACATCGAGGGCGATCTCGGTCTCGAGATCGAGCTCCCCGTGCTCGACGATCCGGGCATCGTCCGTGTTGAACGGGCGGTTGGCCAGCGCCGGCGCAGCCAGCAGGAGCACGAACAGGAGGATTGCGCCGCGGATCCACGGCCTGGTCATCGCGATGGTCATCGTTTCAGTTCTCCGTCGGGGAATGATGCTCGTCGTGCGCGTCGGCGCGAACGAGCAGACGCTCCCCCACGCTTCGACTGATCGCAACCTTTCCACCAAGGGTCGTCAAGTGCAACGGCCCATCGAAGGGATCCGCCCCGTCCAGGGTCACCCGGGCACCGGGACGCAGGCCGAGCCCGTCGAGGTAGCGCAGCAGATCGGGATCCTGATCCAGCACACGCTCGATGACGCCCGCGTCGCCTTCGGCGAGCGCGTGGAGGGGCTGGCCCGCGGTCGGCTCGATGCGCCCGTCCCGGGTGGGAATGGGATCCCCGTGCGGGTCCACCCGGGGAAACCCCAGGAAGGCGTCGATGCGGTCGGCGAGCTTGTCGCTCATCGCGTGCTCCAGCCGCTCGGCCTCGATGTGCACCTCGTCCCAGGTGAAACCCAGCGTGCGCACGAGGAAGAGCTCCACGAGCCGATGGTTCCGGAGCACGCGGAGCGCAGCCTCCTCACCCGCCTCGGTCAGCTCCACCCCCTGGTACGGCCGGTAGTCCACCAGACCGGCCTCGGAGAGCGACTTCATCATGCTGGTCACCGACGGCAGGCTGATCTCCAGCCGCTCGGCGAGCTCCTTCGTCTTGACGCGACCGGAGGTGCGTCGCTGCACCTGCCAGATGGCCTTGAGGTAGTTCTCCACGGAGACGCTGGGCATCCCGACCTTCCCCTGAGGTTCGTCCCCTGCCGAGCCACCCCGTGTGGCGTCGCGTCAGGACGAGTACCGCCAGATACACCAGCCCCTGCAGCAATACCACCGTTCCCGAGGGCGCCACGTCGAGGAGCACGGCCAGGACGAAGCCGGCGACAGCCGCGCCCGCCCCCGCGAGCGAGGCCACGGCCATCATCCCGCGCAGCGTCCGGCACAGCCTGTGTGCCGTCGCGGCCGGGAGAATGAAGAGACCGATCACCAGCACGACACCGACCGCCTCGAACGAAGCCGCGGAGACGACGGCCGTCCAGGTGAGCAGCCCGGCCTGGAGAACGGACGCCGGCAGGCCGGCGGTCACCGCCCAGCGCAGATCGAAGCTGCTCGCCACGAGGCCGCGCCATCCCAGCGCGACGAGGAGCGCGGTCAGGGGTACCGCGATCAGCAGGACAAGCAGCGAACGGTCCGACACGCCGAGCAGGTCCCCGAACAGCAGGCAGTGGACATCGAGGTGCGTGTCCCGAAGCACACTCGACAGCACGATGATGCCCGCCGCGAAGAGGGCCGTGAACACGATGCCGATCGCGGCGTCGGTGCGGACCGCGGGCCGCCGCCCGAGCCACTCGATCGCGAGCGCCGCCAGGATGCCGAGGGCCCCGGCCCCCACGACCAGCGTGCCGGCATCGAGCCGTCCGGTCAGGAGCCAGGCCAGGACCACCCCGGGGAGCGCCACGTGGGCGAGCGCGTCCGTGAGCATGCTCATCCCGCGCAGGTAGAGGAACACGCCGAGCCACGCACACGACAGGGCCGCGAGTGCTCCGGCGAGCATCCCGCGCAGCGCCCACGGCTCGATGAACATGCCCCAGACGGATGCCTCCATCATCGCCTCCCGCGCCGGTGGGCGACTCGGCGATGACGCAGGAGTCCTCGGCCCGCGAGGGTGACGGCGAAGAGGACCGCGGAGGCCAGCACCATGGAGGGCCCGGTGGAGGCCCCGGGGACCACGTAGCTCACCCACGCGCCGAGCACCCCCGCCAGCGCGCCGAGCACCGCGGACAGAGCGAGCGTCCCGGACAGGCGCCGGGTCACCAGCAGTGCCGTCGAGGCCGGGATGATCAACATCGCCGCGACGAGCACGGCCCCCACGACCCGGATGGACACGACGACCGCCAGGGCGATCGCCAGAAGGAAGCCGGCCCGGACCATGCCCGGCGACCGCCCCTGGGCGACGAGCAGCCCCGGGTCCAGCGCGAGGGCCACGAGCCAGCGACCGCACACCACCACACCCGCGACGAGGGCCACGGTCACGGCGAGCAGCACCTGGAGCTGGGCCGGGGTGACCGCAGCCGCGTTGCCCAGCAGGAAGGCCATGACCTGCCCCTGGGAGGCCGTGGCGCCACGCTGCACGAGCGACAGGATGACCAGGCCGGCGCCGAAGAACACCGACAGCACGATCGCGAGGGCCGCGTCGGGACGAGTGCGGGGAAGCCCCGCCAGCACCGCCACCGCCCAGGCGCCGAGCGCGGCAGTGACCATGCCGCCGAGCAGCAGCCAGGCGCTCGTGCCCGTGCCGAGCACCAGGAACGCCAGCGCGAGGCCCGGCAGCGTCGCGTGCCCGACCGTGTCGCCGAGAAGACTCAGACGCTGCAGAACCAGGTGGACCCCGATCACGCCCCCGAGCAGCCCGGTGAGCACACAGGCGAGCAGGGTCGTGACGACGAAGGAGTACTCGAACGCCCAGAACGACAGGGAACGCTCCACGAAGACCGCCCAGAGGGGATCGGGCGCCGTGGCGATCACTCGCCCCCCGCGGCGGCCAGCCGGCCCAGCGCCAGCAGACCTTCACCGTAGGCGCGGGCCAGCGTGTCCGGGCGGAGTACCTCGCCCACGGGGCCCGACGCGATGAGCTCCCGGTTGAGAATGACCACGTCGTCCGCCGCTCGCTGGACCGTCGACAGGTCGTGGTGCACCACCAGCACCGTCCGCCCCGCATCGCGCTGCTCGCGCAGCACCTCCAGCAGCACCTCCTCGGTGGAGGCATCGACGCCCGCGAAGGGCTCGTCCAGCAGCAGAAGTTCGCCCGCCTGGGCGAGGGCGCGCGCGAGAAACATGCGCTGCTGCTGCCCCCCGCTGAGCTCGTCGATGCCGCGGCGCCGGAGCGCGGACAGACCCGTCCGGACGAGGGCCTCCTCCACCCGCTCCCTGTCCTCGTCACGGAAGCGGCCGAGCAGACCGAGCCACGGCCACCTTCCCTGGCGGACGACGTCCTCCACGGTCAGCGGAAAGTCCCAGTCCACCTGACTGCGCTGGGGTACATGGACCACCGACCTGCGGGCCAGTCGGCCGCTTCCGGTGCCCGGAATCACCTCCCCACGCACCAGCGGAACGAGCCCGAGAACCGCCTGCAGGAACGTCGACTTTCCGGCACCGTTCGGACCGACGATCGCCACCAGCCGCCCCCACGGGATGCGAACCGAGACCCCCTCGAGCGCGCGCACGTCGCCGCGATCCACCGTGAGGTCCCGCACCTCGAGCGCATGCTCCGCCCGTGCAGCTCCGCCGCTCATGGCGCGGGCGCCTCGAACGGAACGAACGTGCCGCCCAGCCCCTCCACGATCATGCGGACGTTCTCCTCGACCATCCCGACGTACGTCCCGGCCGCTCCCCCGGGCTCGCCCAGACTGTCCGAGTACAGCGGACCGGCCAGCGACGCCCCGGTCTCACGGGCCACCTGACCGATCAGCCCTGGATTCACGCTGGTCTCGGCAAACACCGCGGGCAACGCACGGGCCCGCACAAGGTCGATGACCCGAACCAGATCGCGCTGCGAAGCCTCCTGTTCCGTCGAAATCCCCTGCACCGCCTCGACCTGGACACCATAGGCCATGCCGAAATACCCGAACGCATCGTGGCTGGTCACCAGCACGCGGCGCGACGCATCGATGGACGCCACGCGCTCGCGCACCCACGTATCCAGGCTCCGCAGGGTCTCCCGATACTCCGCCGCACGGCGCTCGATCCGCAGGACCGCCTCCTCGTCCTCGGCGAGCAACGACCTCAGGGCACGCTCCACCTCGTCCGTGGCGATGATCCAGCGCCCCACGTCGAACCAGATGTGCGGGTCGACACCGCCGGGCGCATCCTCGTCCTCGATGACCGTCCCGCCCTCGCCCACCGCGACCACCGGGCGCTCCCCCCCAGCGGTGCGGACGAGGCGTTCGATCCATCCCTCGAGATGAAGGCCGTTCATGATGACCAGTGCGCTCGAAGACACCGTTCGGGCATCCGACGGCACAGGCTGGTACGTGTGAGGATCGGCCCCCACCGGCATCAGGCCGGCCACCCGGATGTCGTCGCCGCCCACGATGCCCACGAGATCCTCGAGCATCGTCGTGGTCGTCACCACCAGCGGGCGCTCGTCTCCAGTGCTCGACCCGCGGCTCGTGCACCCTGCGGCCAGAAGGAGACTCGGGACCACGAGCATGATGCACGCCCGGGCCAGCGCCCCATACCGAAATCGCACACCGGACTCCTTGCCCGTCATATCGTTCCCATCGATCGGAGTGTTGTCCTGCTCTCGCCCGCCGTCCAGGACGGAGCCGGTCTGGACCAGTCTACGAATTAGGAGCCAGTCATGCAACGATTAGGTCCGGCTAATATCAAGATGCGAGAACAATACTTCCGCGCAAGTCCCCCCTTCCCGGGACGTTCGGCCAACCGGACCCGCGTCCCGCGCAGTGCCGACTCAGCGGAGCACGGTGATCTCACCCACCATGTCGCGGCACAGGCGTCCCGACTCGAGGACCGCGAACTCGAACTCCATGCGCTCGACGTTCCACGGGACCTCGTCCTCCCCCACCCCGTCCCCGTCGGCGGACAGGGCCACTCCGTCGAGGGAGATCAACACGGGATCCCGGCCCTCCATCCCACTCACCGATGCGGTGATGGAGTCCACCACCACCGTCGCCGCGACCTCGCCGCTGCTCAGGCAGGGAGCATCCTCGAACACGGCCTCTCCCGTGGCGTCACAGCCGTCCTGATCGATGATGACCACGAGGTTTCCCCCGAGAACGTTCAGGCTCGTCTCGCGCCACTCCCCCTCCCAGCGCCCGTTGAGTGCAGGACATCCGAAGTGCTCGGCGAACGCGCGCTGGCACTCCTCGGCATCCTCGGCCGCCCGGTCGCAGCCGGCCGGGCTGGGCGGCTCCGGTTCCGTCGTGGGCGCGGACGCTCCCGGGTCATCCGCGGCGCACGCCGCGAGCAGCAGGACGAGTCCAGTGAGCAGCAGAGTCCGAACGGAGATCACGGAAGAAGTGCGCATCATCGAATCACCCGGCCAGGATGGGGCGGCAGCCCACAGTCGGGCCGCACTCCCCGCCATGGAAACGAAGTCTTCGCCTGAACGCAACATTCGCGACACACGGCCCGCCGCGCATCGCGTCACGAGAGGGGACGCAGGCCCCGAGCGATGGAGGCAGGAGATCAGCGTCCTTGCGCTCACGGTGACAAGCCGCGGGAGGCGCTGATGCAGGCCCCGAGCGATGGAGGCAGGAGATCGGCCGCCAGGGCCGCTGCCCGAGACGCAGCATCGCCGTCAACGAGCGCCGTGCGGCCGACGGCACGCGCGAGCCCAGCAAGGGCCGAGCCCGGTGCAACCCGCCACAGCGGGCAGACCGCGTGGCTGCGCTGGGCGTCACAGGAGACGTTGGAAGGACGCTGTGCGGTCGCGGGGCTGTGGTGCCACCGCAGACGAAGAAGAGCACCTCGCACCAGTGGAGGATGCACCACGCCGCGAAGGTTCGGCTGCTCAGGGGACCGGTCTGCTTCGGCGCGGCGCACGACCGGCTGTTCGCCCAGGTCCTGGGCGTGGACCCCCTCGCC
>REDH01000155.1 GCA_007693585.1 Deltaproteobacteria bacterium | reverse complement strand
GTCGTGGGGGTGTGGCGTGTCGGTGGGCTGTGGGGTGTCGGTGGGCTGCGGCGTGTCGGTGGGTTGCGGCGTGTCGGAGGAGTCCACGCTGGCGGTGGGGAGGTCGGAGGAGGCCGCGGAGGTCCTGTCGCTGTCGCTGTCGCTGCCGCCGCAGGCGGCGAGGGCGAGGGCGGCGAGGAGGGAGCCGGCGGCGCGCAGTCGGTGTGTGCGGTTCATTGGAACACCTCGTGGAGGGCGTCGGCGTCGAGGTGGCGGGCGATGAGCGCGGTGAGGTTGGAGCGGGTGTGGCGTTCCTCGCGGGCCAGTCGGACGAGGGCGTTTCGGACGTCCGCGTGGTCCTGGGCGATGGGTCCGACGAGTCGGATGACCTGGAACTGGGCGCGGACGGGCATGTTTCGGTGGAGCTGTTCGGCGGCGAGGCTGGCGAGGGCTTCGGAGGGGGGCAGTGCGGCGTCGCGGTGCTGCCGAGCGATGGTGGTCCAGAGGTCTGCGCGGACGAAGGTGGAGGGTTCGCGGCGGAGCCAGTCGAGGACGAAGGCTTCGGTGTCCTGTGGGGGCATGCGTCGGATGGCGCGAGCGGCGGCGCGTCGGACTTCCCAGTCGTGGTGTCGTGCGATGGGTTCGACTTCGGGGAGGAGCGCGGGGTCGCCGAGGTTGGCGATGGCGCCGATGGCGGGCCGGATGGCGTCCGGGGTGGTTCCGGCGGAGAGGGCGCGGATGGCGGTGTCCTGGGCGAGCTGGATGATTTCGGGGTCCTGCTGCATGGTGGCCATGGTGCCGAGGGCGAGGAGGGCCTGGCGGGCCATGAAGCGGTCGTTGGTGTTGTGGCCGTCGTGGAGTCTGTCGGCCTGCTCGGCGAGTTGTCTGGCGAGGGGTTGTCCGACGTCGTCGCGGTCGAGGAGGTTGAGCATGGCGCGGGTGCGGTGCATGGGCGGCGCGTGTTCGTCGGTCATGACGTGTTCGAGCCAGTGTCGTGCTTCGCTGGTTCGGGCGAGTCCGAGGGCCATGTAGAGGGTGTTGCTGGTGTGTCCGGGCAGCCCGGATTCGGCGATGTGGCGGACGAGGTCTTCGGTCTGGTCGGGTCGTGCTTCGAGCCACAGGGAGGCTTCGCGGAGGATGGCGGTGGGGGATTCCTCGGCGTTGGTGCGCTGGAGGATCCGTGCGAGGGCGTCATCGGCGTCGAGGTGCCGGAGTGCGGCGTGGGCTTCGCGGTCGAGGCTGGTGATGGCGCGGGGACCGCGTCGGGGGGTGACGGTGCTGGGGAGCAGGTGTGCCCAGCGGTAGGTGTCGAGGTTCCTTGGGGCGTCGTCGAGGGCGCCGTCGGGGAAGGGGACGAGGTGGGCCTCGAGGCGTCGGGTGAGGCGGGTGCCTTCGTCGTGGTGGAGGGATTCCTCGCCTTCGGCGCGGGCGAACCAGGGGGCGTTGCCGGGTCGTACGGAGAGGAGGCTGAGTCGGGGGGTGAGGGGGGTGTCGTCGTGCCAGGTGCGGGTGTACTGGCGGATGGCGCGCTGGGCGAGGAGTCCGTCGTCGTCGCGTCCGGTGGCGTGGACGCGGAGGTGCGGTCCGAGGGCGTTTTCGGCGGGTTGGGCGTCGGGTTCATCGGCCCATGTCCAGTCGAGTTCCCAGAGGAGGGCCTGTTGTTGCCGGGCGACGCCGAGGGGGGTGAGGGGGTGATGTGCGAAGGCGTCGAGGGCGCAGTCGCGGGTGATGCGGAAGAGGAAGGGGGTGGCGAAGGCGTCTTCGTGGAGGGGGTATTCGGAGAGGCTGGGGTCGTCCCAGCGGGCGAGGAGGGTGGTGGTGGCGTCGTCGGCGAGGAGGACCTCGGCGGCGAGGGTTCCGGTGGCGTGGTGTTCGAGGGGGGGGCCGCCCTGGGGGAGCCGGGTGGTGGTCTGGTGGTGGACCTGCCAGGCGGCGGTGGCGCCGGGTTCGAGGGAGCATCTGGGGGCGTCGGCGTCGGCCTCGGCGCTGGGCTGGGCGGTGCGCTCGGTGGATGCGGGCGCGTCGGGGGTGGCGGAGTCCGCGGCGAGGTGTTGGGGTGTCTCGGCGGTTTCGGGGGTGTGTTCGCCGCCTTGCTGGAGGACGGCGAGACCCACGGCGGCGCTGCCGGCCCCGGTGAGGAGGAGGGCGGGAAGGAGAAAGCGCTTCATGGGTTCTCCGTGGAGGCGAGGAACTCGAAGGAGGGCACGCTGTACTCGTAGAGGGTGCGGTACAGGACCTGGAAGCCGGGGAAGCTGAAGATCTGCCACTTGCGGCTGAAGATCCAGGCCTTGGCTTCGGCGGAGAGGCTGGCGCGCAGGACGGTCATGCCGATGCCGACCTCGACGTCGACGCTGGAGGTGCGTCTGGAGTTGGCGGGGTCGACGCCGATGATGGTCCAGTCCCACTTGGTGAAGGTGGGGTCGAAGTTGATGACGACGACGTCGACGTCTCCGGAGAGGCAGACTCCGAGGTTGCTGTTGGGGGTGCAGAAGCCGATGCCGATGCCGGCCCTGGCTTCGACCTCGAGTCCGGCGCCGAGCTCGCGGTAGTGGGTGCGTCGGGCGCGTTCGTAGCGGCAGGCGAAGGGGAGCTGCGCGGCGATGTGGAAGTTGACGATGTCGTGTCTTCCGGCGGAGCGTTCGAGGGCGAGTCCGTGGGGGCGGTAGGTGACGGGGAGCAGGCGGTTGAAGCCCCTGAAGCGTCTTCCATCGACGCCGAAGGGGGTGACGAGCGTCTGCCGGTTTTCGTTGATGAACTCGACGTCGTTCTGGATCCATCTCCAGGTGTCGAAGGAGGGTCGGTTGCAGGGTTCGTTGGGTCTGGCGGCGCAGTCGGGGTTTTCGTAGCGGGTGCCGATCTGTCCGCCGATCCACATGCTTGCGGAGCTGGCCTGGGCGAGGAGGTTGCGGATGACCTGTCCTTCCTCTGCGGAGGTGGGGGCGACGATGCGTCCCCCGGTCTCTGCGCAGTGGCTGACGGCGTCGGCGAACCGGGCGGGGTCCCGGGGGACGATGCAGAAGGTGGCGGTGCCGTCGTCGCCGGTCATGCAGGGGTACTCTTCGCCGGTGGCGCGTCGCCAGCGGTAGGAGAACCAGGCGTTCAGGGCGACGCCGGCGCTGAGGGTGAGGACGAAGGTGCCGGGGACGGGACCGATCTTGACCTGCTTTTCGTAGGTGTAGACGAAGGCGAGTCCGTCGCGGTCGTCTCCTGCCCACCGCATGCGGGCGTTGGGGTCGCGTCCCTGGTTGAGGATCTCGGCGGCGCGTTCGAAGGGGGGGAAGATGGAGAGCTTGATTTCGCCGTCGTCGTATTCGAGGTCGAAGGTGATGGGGGAGGAGGGGATTTCGGGTCCTTCCTCGTCGTCGTCCTCGAGGAGCCCGGAGAGGTCGACTTCGACGCCGTAGGTGTCGAGGGCCTGGAAGCCGAAGACCTCGCCGAGTCCGGAGACGCGGAGGTAGGCGTTCTCGGCGAGGGTGGCGAAGGTTTCGATGCTGTACATCGGGTCCTGGAATTCGTTTCCGGAGCTGTCGCTGTCGCCGCCGGTGTCGGATTCGCAGATTTCGGCGTCGGTTCGTCCTGCGGCGGGGGCGAGGCATGGCGGGAGGCATGTGGCGCGGCATTCGGGGTCGACGGGGGCGCCGGGGTTTGCTCGGCATTCGCTGTCGCACTGGGAGTTGCAGGCCTGCTGCCAGGTTTCGCAGGTCTGTCCGAAGTTTCCGCCGCTCTCGCCGGTGACGTCGTTGTCTCCGGACTCGTCGAGTCGGACCTGTCCTCTCCAGGCGCGGTCCATGACGGGTTCGACGGGTCGGACGTAGCGGTCCGGGGTGATGAAGAGGGGCTGGTTGGCCCAGACGCATCCGAGGGGAGCGGGTCCGGAGTTGCGGATGTTTCGGACGGCGCTGCGGAGGTTTCGGTGGACTGCGGGGGGGAGGTTGGCCCAGGGGTTTCGTCCGTCGCGGGGGTGTTGGACGGAGACGCCGTACTCGGAGTCGAGGCGGGGGTGCCGGATCCGTTGCGGGGGCATGTAGATGGTGGCGAAGGTCGAGTCCGAGTTGGGGAAGAGGCTCGGGTCGGCGATGCGCTGGTTGTTCCCGGAATCGGAGACGAGGCAGGCGAGGACTTCGAAGCGCCGCGCCTCCATGCCCAGGGGGATGTAGTAGGGGTCGCCGGGGTCGAAGAACCGTCGCTGGAACTCGGGGGTGACGGTGAAGTCGACGGCGACGGTGGTGCCGTGGGCGTCGGCGGAGCCGGCGGAGCGGCGAGCGAGGAGGGGGTAGCCGGTGGTCTGGCGCGCGTCGGTGCTCGAGGCGTCCAGGAGGCTCTCGTGCTCGTAGAGGTAGAATTCGAAGCGGGTGTTCCGGCTGCGGTTGAAGGGGAGGGGGTCGACGCCGGCCGCGCGGTGGAAGGCGTCGAGTCCGAGGGGGTTTTCGACGGCGTGGAAGACGGTGAACCAGCTGACGTCGACGCTCATCAGGGTGGGGATTCGGGAGAACTGGTAGACGGTGATGGTGGGGTCACGGAGCTCGGCGTTGCTGATGCCCATGGTGACGCGGCTGGCGTGGTCGAAGTGGAAGCGGCGGGGCTGGTTGGGCAGGCTGGGGATGTGGAAGGTGTGCCACTGCCGCTGTCGGTAGTAGGTGAGGAGGTCGAAGCGGTCGGAGGGGGCGTCGTAGAAGAAGGTGGGCGGGTTGGGTGCGCAGGCGGTGCCTTCGTCGAAGGGGTTCGTGACGACGAGGGTGCGTCCTTCCATGTCGACGCTGAGGTGGGCTCGGCTGTGCCGGTAGGAGATCACGTTCGGGAAGCTCTGGAGGGTGATGGCTCCGAGGGCTCCGAAGACGCGGCGCAGGGCTTCCTGGCGGGAGGCTCTTTCGCGAGCCTCTCCGAAGCAGTCTGCGCCGATGCTGGCGTTGCGTGCGGTCAGGAAGCGATCGTGGGTGTGGGGGTCCCGCTGGACCTCGAAGGAGTGGGCGACGCATCGGAAGGTCTCGACCTCCTGGCCCTGCACCGACCAGATGTCGCTGAACCAGAGCGTGCCGCGCAGGCCGGGGGTGAGGAAGCCGGGCTGTCCGGAGAGGAATTCGATGTCGATGTTGTAGAGTCCGTTCTCGAAGATGCGTTCGACGGCACCGGCACGCGAGTAGAGTCCGCTGATGGTGTCGAGGTTTCCGGCTTCCTGGAGCTGCCAGTCCTGAAGGGCTCGCGAGCCGAGGGTGATTTCGAGGGGTCGGAAGGGGGTGCTGATGTGCAGGCGGTGCGGGCGTACCTGCCTGCCGTCCCGGAGGTCGATGACGGGGATGGTCAGGTCGGGCACGCATTGCAGCTGTGCGTTGCGTCGGGTCTTTCCGCGGCAGATCTTGGGGACGCAGGCGGTTCGGGCGACTCCGGCCTGTCCCGGGTCGTCGAAGCCGCAGACGAGCTCGATGCGCCGGGTGCCATCCCGGGTCTCGAAGGTTCGGGCGGTGCGGGTCCGACTATCCTCGAAGCCACAGGTGTACTCGACCTGGTAGTCCCCTCGGCAGGTCACGTCGGCGGTGCAGGTGCGCTGTCCGTCACAGGCGGAGCGGAGGGTGCCGAGTCCGGAGGCGGTTCCGGGGGTGCTGCAGGTTTCCGAGACCACGCTGATGGCGAGGTTGGGCTGCTCGGGGGCCTGCCAGTCGTCTCCGGACTGGAGCCGGAAGAGCTCGCTGAGGGCGTCGTCCTCTCCGGAGAAGCGCCAGGGGATCTGTCCGGGGGGGCACTGGCCGGAGCCGACGGCGTCGACGCGGTCGTGGTCGACGCCGGCGAAGGGGGGGAGCTGGGGCGGGCCTTCGAAGGCGCCACCCTGGAAGTCGGGGGACACGCCGAGGGTGGGTTCGGCGTCGACGGCCTCCGTCGGCAGTTCGGCGCAGCCGGCCCACGCGAGGGGCAGGAGGGCGAGGGTCAGCAGGGCGGTTCGCTTCATGGACACGTCGGACCTCCTCATGGTGCACCTCCCGCTCCGGCGCGTTGCGCCTCCGTCCAGGCCGCGCAGCGCAGGACCACGCAGCCGGCCCCTCCCTCGCCGAACTCACTGCCGGAGCCGACACCGACTCCATCTTGCCGGTCGCAGCGCACGTAGCTCACGATGCCGGTCATCGGGGCCGCCTCGAGGAAGAACCCGTCGCTGGTGGCCGAGGTGAATCCCGGGGGCAGGGGACCGAAGGCGCCGCCCTCGGGGGGGAAGTCCTCGTCGGTGCCGCTGCGTCCGCCGGGCAATCCGGCGCCGCCGCCGCCGCCACGGGTGAATTCCTCGGCGTCCTCGCCGTCGTTGGCGGTGTGGTTGCCGAAGGGCTCGACACCTGCGGCGCCTGCGGCCTCGTCGAGGTCACGCGCGGCCCCGGCGCCGGCGGGCACGGCGATGACGACCGCCGGCGTGGTGTTGTGGCGCAGACTGGTCAGTCCGCCGCCGCTGCCGCCGCCGCCGTCGAAGCCGTCGACGTCGCCCAGTCCGCCCTGGACCGGCTGTCCGGCGAGGGAGCCGAGCGCGGCGAAGGGGAAGGAGACGTTGCCGCCAAGCCCGCCTTCGCCGATCCACGCCTCGATCACGTCTCCCGAGGTCACGTCGAGGTAGCCCGAGACGAAGCCCCCGGCGCCGCCGGCGATGCCGCCGAAGTCGAACGGGTCGCTCGAGGCTCCGCCCGCCGCGCCCCAGGCGGTGACGAAGACCTGCGGGCAGAACGCCGCCGGGACCGTGAACGTCCCCGAGGGCGCGATGCCGTCGGTGGTGGGCGTGTTGATGACGGACATGGCGGGGGCACAGAAGCCGCTGTCGCCGGGACAGTTGCCGGAGAGCAGGCCGCATTCGCAGTTGGCGGTGGCGCACTGCACATCGGTTCGGCACGGCGTTCCGAGGGACCCGGGAGCCGGCTGGGGTCCACACAGGCCGGTGTCTGCGGCGCAGTTGCCCGAGGACGGCCCGCAACCGCACCATTCGCTGAGGCAGTCCCCGTGCGCGGTGCAGGCTTCGCCGTCGGGGAACGGAGCGTCCGCACAGACGCCGCCGTCGTCGGGGCACGCGCCCGGGGTGTCGCAGGCGCACCATTCGCTGAGGCAGTCACCGTGTGCGGAGCAGGCTTCACCGTTGGCGACGGGCTCGTCGGTGCAGACGCCGCTGTCGCCGGGGCAGTTGCCCGGGGTGTCGCAGGCGCACCACTGGTTGAGGCAGTCGTCGTGTGCGGAGCAGGCTCCGCCGTTGGCGACGGGTTCGTCGGTGCAGACGCCGCTGTCGCCGGGGCAGTTGCCCGGGGTGTCGCAGGCGCACCACTGGTTGAGGCAGTCGTCGTGTGCGGAGCAGGCTCCGCCGTTGGCGACGGGTTCGTCGGTGCAGACGCCGCTGTCGTCGGGGCAGTTGCCCGGGTCGTCACAGGCGCACCACTGGTTGAGGCAGTCGTCGTGTGCGGAGCAGGCCCCGCCGTTGGGGGTGGGCGGGTCGTCGCAGACGCCGCTGTCGTCGGGGCACGCGCCCGGGGTGTCGCAGGCGCACCATGCGTTCTCGCAGTCCGTGTGCGCGGTGCATGCGGTGCCGTTGGGCGCGGAGGGGCGCACGTAGCGCGAGGGGGCGATGCAGCGCATGGACACACAGCCGAGTCCGGCGCCGCCGGTCGGGCTGGCGAAGCCTGCCGGGACGTTCGAGCCGCAGCGCTGGTAGTCCGGGCTCTCCGTGCCCGGCGGCACGTTCCAGGTCTCCTCGTCCGCGTGGAAGGTCTCGAAGCCCAGCGGCAGGGGGCCGAAGCTGCCTCCGCGGGCGAGGGGGTTGGCGTCCGTGCCGGCGAGGCCGCCGCGGTGTCCCGCGCCGCCGCCCGCGTGGATCGTTTCCCACTGTGCCCACTGGCCCGACGGGCTGTCGTTGCCGCCGGAGCCGGGATGTCCGCCGGGGTTCGCGCGGGTCTGTCCGGGGGTGGCGCCCGCCCCGGCCGGCACGACGATGCCGGGCAGCTCGCGGTCCGGGAAGGTGATGCTCGTCAGACCGCCGCCGCCGCCGGAGCGGCGACCGTCCAGGTGGGCGCCGGCGCCGCCCCCGGCGAAGGATTCATCGTACAGCCGTCCGTAGGCCTGAACGTTGCGCTCGTAGGTCGGCTGGCCTCCGGCGGCGATCCAGATGAGGAACAGCTCGCCGTTGATCGTGGGAAGCACGCCGCGCAGGTGGCCCCCCGCCCCGCCGGGCACGATCGTGTCGTCGGGCTCGCGCGAAGCACCGCCCGCGGCGCCCCACGCCTGGATGAACACGCCCGGGCACTCGTCGGGCACGATGAACCCCTGAGGCTGGCGGAAGCCGAGCCGCCGGCCGGCCAGGGCCGTGGACGCCGCACCGCAGCGGCCCGTGTCCGAGGGGCAGTTGCCCGACAGGAGCCCGCATTCGCAGTTGTTCGAGGCGCAGTCCGAGTCCCGCACACAGACGGCATCCAGGGGGAAGGGCTCGTAGACTCCGGCGCCGCGCGCCCAGGAGTCGCAGGCCTCCTCGGTCGTCTCGGGGCACTCCAGGCAGCTGCAGCTCAGATCGTACCAGCCGTAGGTCGGGCTCTGTTCCGGATCGGAGGAGAAGCCCCCCGAGCGGCGTTCACCGAGGCTGCAGGACTGCAGGCCCCAGCGGTCCCGCGCCGGGAAGAAGCGCAGGGCGGTCGGCCGCGACAGCAGCTCCACGCTCCACGCGGCGTCGAGGAAGCGCATGGCCAGCGGGCCGGTGAGCGGGATGTCCTCGATCTGCGCCCCGGCGGTCAGCCGCATGACGGTCGCCGCGCCCTCGCCCTGGGCGCACCACTGGTCGTCCGAGAGGTTGTTCGCGGGCCTGACGGCGACCCGGGTCCAGTCGCACCGGACCTGAATGGGGTTGATGAACATGCCCGAAGTGGCCGAACGCACCGTACACACGGCGTCCGCGGGCGCCGAGATGATCCGGGCGTTGGCGTAGGACTCTCCCAGACCGAGCACCCCGGCGGCGAAGGTCTGGTCCGTGCGATCGCGCGCGGACACCGCCACCGTTCGCAGCACTCCGTCGACCTCCGCACCGACCGTGATCTCATCGTCGTCGAACCGCGTGCCGTAGACGTGCACGTTGATCCGTGCGTTGACCCTGCAGATGCCCTCTCCGCAGACGAAGGAGCCCATGCAGTCGTCGTCCTCGAGGCAGCGGCTCCCGGCGCGGCAGGGGGCACAGGTCGGTCCGCCGCAGTCGACGTCGGTCTCGTCGAAGTTCCGGAGGCCGTCCCCACAGCCCGGCTCGACACACCGGCCCGCGCCGCCACAGATCAGTCCGTCGCGGCAGTCTCCATCCGCAAGGCACCTCAGGCCCCGCTCACAGCGGGCCACACAGGCGGTTCCGCCGCAGTCGACGTCGGTCTCGCCCTCGTCCAGAACACCGTTGTCGCAGGGGCCGGGGGTCACGACCCCCTCGTAGACGCCCACGCCGGGCTCGAAGGCCATCTGACTGTCTCCGCTGCCCGCCGTGCTCGTGCCCGTGCTCGTGCGGCTGCTGCCGTCCGGGGCGAACTCCGTCACCTGCACGGTGACTTCGCTGTCCTCCGGGGCGCCCTGCACCGTCACGTTGACCCGCCCCTGATCGTCCGTCGTCACCTGCACGTCGGCGTCCTCGTCCACCGTCACCCGGATGACCGTCGAGCCGTTGGGCGTCGGGACGGTGATCTCGAGCGTGGTCTGCTCCGCCTCCTCGCCCGCGTCGCGGTCACGAGAGGTGTAGCTCACCGAACGACCGTCCTGAGTGACCGAGAGGGTTCCCCCGCCACTGCTCGCGTCCCCTCCCGGGACCTCGAGACGCACGGCGTAGTCCGGTCCGCCCACGTACACGCTGCCGCTACCGGTGGTCTCGACGTTGGCGTTGCGGAGGCCCCCGGTCGGCCACGTCTGCACCGTGGTGTTGTTCAGGAGCCCGTCCGCACAGGGACACGCCGAGAAGCCGGGGAGGACGAGGGCACCGCCCTCCTGGATGATCTGTCCGTTGGCGAAGCCGCCGCGGATCCCCTCACCCACATCCGCCAGGAGCTGGATGTCCCCGACCGCGGAGAACTGCAGGACCTGGCTGTCGTCGCCGAACGGGGCGGGCAGCGCCTCGAGCCTCGGCGTCACCGGCGCGAAGTACAGCAGATTGCCGTTCTCCGGCGTGCCCTCGTAGATCATCGGCACCTCCTCGGTCGTGGTGCCGTCGTACCGCCAGGTGTTCGTCTCCAGGTCGATGTGAACGAACATCTCCCGCTGCGGGATGTTCGGATCATAGACGCGCAGCGCGTACCGCGCCCGGCCGGTCACCCGATGAAAGCCGATCGGCACGAGGGCATGCCCGGCCCGAAAGCCGTTCTCCTCCCGGATGGCCATGCCGAGCCGGTAGGCCTCGGTGGCCCCGGGCCGCAACGCCTGGGCGAGGAAGGCCATCGCCTCGCGAGCATCCATGGCCTGCTGCTGCTCCGAGACGACGGGGACCCGCTGCGCCGCCGACAGCCGCGCGACCAGCGCCTGCAGACCGAAGTTGTCGTTCAGCAGCATCTCTCCGGCTTCGGGGGCGCCGTACTCGACCGGATCGAGCTCGCCGAGGAAGAAGAGCAACGCGGCGACCGCGAGCCCCTCGCTGCGGCCTGCGTCGAGGGTCTCGTTCACGCTGGCGATCCACTGCGCCGCGAGCGTGTTCGGGGCGCATGGCCCCTCCGCATTCGTGCACACCGCGTCCCGCCCGAACATCTCGGCGGCGATGTCCCCGGTGAGCTTGCGTCCGGTGAAGTCGCCGCCGAAGTTGGCGAACGGAAACGCATGGGTGTGCAGCCGGAAGCCGGAGTCCACTTCATCGGGCAGCTCGTTGGCCAGCAGATCTCCCGGAAGGACAGGATCCTCGGAGGGCTGCGGCGCGTCCGGTGCCGTCGCATCGCAGGCGGCGAACGCCACGCTCAGCAGCAGCGCGAACAACACCCTCGGCCAGCGACGATGCCCATCGAGCAGGCACACGGCCGACAATGTTTGGATGGGCTTCCCATTCATACGATCACGCATGCAGATTCCCCTTCTTCCCCTCTCCCGTGGACCATGGTCGAAAAGGGACCACAGGCCTGGAAGGGGCCGGTATCGACCCGGGACGCCACCGGTCCGGCAGTCTCCCCAAGGTCTCCACGAGGTGACGTTCCCAGTCGGGAATGCGTCTGAACTGCAGCCACCGTACTACGAGGCGGAATTGCCTGACAAGGATGTTGAGACGATTTCGTCGGCATACACCACGCACATCGGAGGACAATGAACGATACTGTAGGGAACCGTGGGATGCACGGCACCACGAGGTCCGGGGGGACCCTGTCCCCCCGGGATCGGGTGTTGCGGTGGAAAGTGGGGGGGGGGGGGGGGCGCCCCCCCCCCCCCCCCC
>REDH01000045.1 GCA_007693585.1 Deltaproteobacteria bacterium | reverse complement strand
CCGTGAGCTCGGCGGCACTGGACGCTGCCCACCCTCACGGAGTAACCCACGCCCAGTTCTCTGGTTCGCCGATGAGCGCCAGGCCCTCGGCACCACCTCGCACCACGCCCTGCCCATGCCGTGCTTCCGCCCCCGCCCTCCGCGCCCGCATCGGTCTGCCGGCCTCGGTTCGACGGGCGCATGCGCGCGCCTCGGCCTCCTGCTCGCCGGCCTCCTGCTTCTCCCCGCCCTTCCGGCCCGGGGGGAGGTGACGGACGCCGAAGCCCGTGGTCCGGATCTCCACGGGCGGGAGGGAGCCGACGGGGCGGTCTCCCAGGACGCGGTCCTGTGCACCTGGGACGATGAGCCGGGAGACCGGTTGTTCCTGCTGATGTTTCCGGAGACGGACGTCGTGTTCGCGGTTCATCACGGGTATGCGGACAACGCCGTGCCCACGGCTCGGGTCCGGGCGCGGCTCGTGGTGAACGGCACGCGCACGCGTCTCGCGGTCGACGCGGACCATGGAGGTCTGCGCGTGAGAGGAGATGCCGCGTTGACGACGAGAGCGGTGCTTCAGCTCGATGGACCGGCCCGGATGGCTGGGCCATTCCTGGCGTTGCTCCGGGGAGCGGACCTCTGGCCGCGCTCGGCCGCGGAGGGCGGCGTACAGGTGGCGGCCGATCCGGAGGGTGTCTCGGATCCGGCCTTGCCGGCGACGGACCCTCCGGTCGTGATCGCCTGCGAGGACCTGGCCGTGCGTATGTTGCCGCAAGAGGACGTCTCTGCGCAGCCGAGTGCGTGGAGTGAGGAGACCCGCGCGCTGCTCCGCCCGGGAGAAGGCGCGCGAGAACAGCGCGCGTTGCCGGCGCAGGGCGCCGTGCTGTGGGAGCGGCCGGGTGCGGGAGCCCACCGCTCGACCGGGCTGACCCACTTGCCCGATCAGGTGTGGCTTCTCGAGGAGGAGGGGCCGTGGGCACGTGTCGCGTGGCCGGCGGGCGGCGGGACGGCCTGGACGGGATGGGTCTCACTCTCGGAGGTGCAGGAGGCGGAGCTTTACGGCTCCGGGACCGGGATGGGTGGCGCTGGCGGCGGCGCGCAGCCGCAGCGCACCATCGTGTGCGCCGAGCCACAGCCGTTGACCGCCCGGGTGGGAGAGCGGGCGGAGGTCGTCGGAGAGGTCGCCGCCGGCGTACCGATGGCCGTCTACGAGGACCAGGGCGACGCGCTGACCGTGGGCTTCCCCAACCGTCGGCTGTGGGCGGTGCACGGGGGCACGTGGACCGTGCCCGGAGCGGCCCGGCAGTGCCCCGACGCGCAAACGGAAACGGCGCAGTAGCCCACCCCCCGGGGAGTGGCACGCAACCGCGAGACCGGCGGCAAGGGCAGCGGGGCGTTCGCGAACGATCCCCCGTGCGCGGCGGGAGGGAGGCGCAAACGCTCCCCGCTTCGAAACGAGGGTGTGCCGGCGGGGCATAGCCCCGCCGACCGCTCCCACACCTCTCCTGCTCCCAACAGAGCGGGAGCGCCGCATGCGTCTACCGGCAGGGCGAAGCCCCGCCGACCGCTCCCACACCTCTCCTGCTCCCAACAGAGCGGGAGCGCCGCATGCGTGTACCGGCGGGGCGTGAACCCCTTCGCCTACGCCCCCACGGCCGACCGGCTGTGGGTCGCTGCCGGAGCCTTCGGCCTCCGGAACATCAGCGCCCGCGGCGGCGACCCCATGGTCCCCTGAGCCCCTGCACGCTTCTCTCGGCTCCCCCCCTCGATCACACGGCCAGCGCAGCGGCCGCGAACGGCTCTCCTCTCCCGGGCAGCCCCCTCCGGCCCCTGGCGCAGCGGCCGCAACGCGCAGCGCCCCCTCTGCAACGCAGTCGCCCACGCCGCCGCTGCACCATCCCGCCATCGCGGCGCGCGCTACCGCGCCGGAACGGACGCGAAGCTGCGGGAGCGCTTGACCCCCTGCGCACGCGCACACTATCGCACATTGCACTGCGCAGGCGTACGCCACGTGCGCCACATGTCTGGCCCTCGGGGGAAGACGCCCCCCGCGTGCGGGGACCTTCGGAGAATTGACCCATGCCCAACGTGCCCATCCTGCCTCTCGGACGTGTCGCGTTCGCTCCGACCTCGCGCCCGCTCCTGCCGGCCTGTGGCCGCACGGGAGAATCCGTCGTCCACGCCCCGTGGTTGTCCCGTCCGTTGCTGCTCCCGCTCGCCGTGCTCGCCCTGTGGGCCGCCGCCTGCGACGGCAGCACCGACGACGCACCACCCACCGAACAGGTCGCCACCTGGAACGCGACCATCGGGCCGTTTCTGGCGGATGCCTGCGGCGCGTGCCATCACCCCGGCGGCAGCGGGCAGTTCTCCCTGCTCGAGCACGAGCAGGCCGTCGCCTTCGGGCCCGCGTCGGTCGTCGCCATCCGCGACCGCCGGATGCCCCCGTGGCCCGCGGACCCGGACTGCCGCACCTTCGAGCACCAGCGCGTCGTCCCCCCGGAGACGCTGGCGCTGCTCGAGAACTGGCTGGCCGACGGCGCCCCCGTGGGCGGTCCCGTCGCCGAGGTCTTCGAGCCGGCCGCGCTCGAGGAGATCCGGGTGGACCTGACCGCAGCCATGCCCGTGGCCTACACCCCCCCGGCCGCCGAGACCGACGACTACCGCTGCTTCCTCATGGACAGCCTCTTCGAGGAGGACACCTGGATCGAGGCCACCCAGGTCCTGCCCGGCTCCCCGCAGGTCCACCACGTGCTGCTCTACGCGCTCTCCCCGGAACAGGTGGAGCTGGCCGAGGCCGCCACCGCCGAGGAAGACACCCCCGGCTACCCCTGCTTCGGCGGACCCCTGCCCTCCGGCGCCGACGACGGCCCCGCCAACTTCACGGTCCCCACCCAGCTCGGCGCGTGGGTCCCCGGGGTCCTGCCTGCACGGCTCCCCGCGGACACCGCGCTGCGCATCCCCCGCGGCCACCGCATCGTCATGCAGGTGCACTACAACACCCTCACCGGAAACCCGGAGCCCGACCTCACCGTCTTCCAGATGCAGCTGCGCGACAGCCCCCCGCAATGGCTCTGGCGCACACGACCCCTCGCCCAGCGCGACCTCCGCATCGAACCCGGCGACCCCGCCTCCGAACACACGATCACCGTCACCAACCACACCGACACCCCCGTCCTCCTCGCCTCCGTCGCCGCACACATGCACACCCTCGGCAGCGCCATCCGCCTCGACATCCAGCGCGCGGACGGCTCCGGCGAGTGCCTCATGGACATCCCGCGCTGGGACTTCGACTGGCAGCTCTTCTACGACATGCCCCCGGAGAACTTCGCCCGCGTGGAACCCGGAGACGCCATCACCCTCACCTGCGTCTACGACAACACCCCAGAGAACCAGCAGATCGTGGCCGGAGAACGCCTCGAACCCCGGCTCGTCCAGTGGGGCGACGGCACCCTCGACGAGATGTGCCTCGCCTACCTCGGCGTGATCTCCCCCTGGGAGGAGGAGAGCGACGCCGACGGCCCGTGCGGCGCCGCCGCCGCATGCGCCAACGCCTGCGACCCCTTCGACACGAGCTGCCTGCTCGACTGCCCCGGCGTCGACATCGACTGCCTGACCTGCACCCTCCAGCGACTCGTCCCGTGCGACCCAGGCTGCATCCCGGCCTTCCAGGCCGCCCGCGAATGCCTCCAGAACTGCGGAATGGCCAATGTCTCCCTCGGCAGCGTGATCGGCCGCTGCATGGCCGCCGAGTGCGATGACGCCTACGCCGCCATGACCGCGTGCCTCGACCCCGTCGCCCGCTCCGGAGCCTGCGACGATGGCTTGCGCGCCTGCGGCATCGACCCGTGAGACCCCCCACACCGCTGCGCCGGGTGGCGGCCCTCCTGGTGGCGAGCTTCACCGCCTTCCCCGCGGCCTGCAGCGACGACGACGCCTTCCTCCCCGGAGAGACCGTGACGATCGCGCTCGTCACGCCCACCTGGTCTGCGACCGCCCCCGAGGAGGACCCGTTCGCCCCCCTCGTCGGCCGTGTCAGCAACCGGTGCACCGCGTGGCAGCCGGCGGTGGAAGGCTCCATCCTCGAGTTCAGCACCCGCGCCTGCGACGCCATGACCGTCGAAGCCCCGCTCGGCATCGACCTGCCCGCCGGAACACGGATCCACCTCGCGACCACCCACGCCATCCTGACCGCGGAGGCCCCCTCCACCGGCTGGATCGGCCTCGCCATCGGTGACCAGGTGCTCGTCGCCCGCGACGTCCCCATCCCCGGCCCCGCCAGCGCCTACGCCGACACCGCCGTGCTGCCCTGCGCCGCTTCCGCCACGCAGCCCCTGCGCCTGCACGTCTCCAACCACGGACCGAACTCCTGGCGCTTCGTCACGCTGCAGGCCACCCTGCCGCGCTGAACCGCACCCGTGCACAGCGCTGCGCCTCCTCTCGAAGCACCCGCCGCCCCTTCCCCCTCCAGGAGGTCGGAACCCCCGCGGGCGCGGCCGAGCTTCCCGGAGCTGGCGGCGAGGACTCCCGCGGGCCGGCCCTCAGCTCGGCGTGTCCGTCAACTCCACGTGGGCCGTGGCGCGGGGTTCGCCATCGATGAGGAGGTCGACGCGATGGGCGCCCGGGCTTCGCAGCCAGAGTTGGCGGGGGGGGGAGAATGCCGCTCGCCTGCCCCTGCCATGAAGCGCATGGGAAGACTCCCTGCGATCAGGATTGACGCAGCAAACATCCTGGTGGAGCGTGGCGAGGAATGGAGGTGCCTGGACCTGGTCTGATGGAGTTCCTCATGGACGCACCTGCCGTCATCGAAGCGATTCTGGACCGAGGCCTGTCCAGCGGCACGCACAAGTTCGTCGTGCTTGCGGCGCTGCTGGACACCATCATCGAGTGCCCGGAGCAGGATCCGAAGGGAGGAATGCACCGCGTTCCGGTCATGGACCTCGCCAGACGGGTGCTTGCTCTCCTGTGGCGCCCCGTCGTCAGAGGCGTCTCACAGAGCTCCGGCAAGGGCAGCGACGGCGGGGAGCTCAACGGCATCATCCGGGACCTGCGGGAGAGCGCCCCCGTTTGGCCGACCGCTGATGACGCCACGCCGAAGCCGATTGCCTGGTCCGGCGACACGGCAGGGACCCACCTGTTTCACGAGTTGCCCTCCGGCGCGCCGGCGCCTCCCGCCATCCGGAACGCACTCACGGGAGTTTGGCGAAACATTCTGCGCTATCCACTCAAACACGTTCCGATGGTCGAAGGGCGTCGCCTTGACCTGTATCATGTCGCCACACTTCTCGATGAGGAGACATCCGGGGCGTTCTTCGAGCGAACTGCCGACGACAACACGGCACCAGCCCTCCGCTGACCCTCACCCCAGCACCCCCCGCCGCTCCTGGTCGCGCTCGATGCTCTTGAACAGCGCCGTGAAGTTCCCTTCCCCGAACGAGCGGTGATTGCAGCGCTGAATGAGCTCGAAGAAGATCGGGCCGATGATGTTCTTCGAGAAGATCTGCAGCAGATAGCCGTCCTCGTCGCCGTCCACCAGCACGTTGTGACGTCGAATCCGGCCGTGGTCCTCCACCACGTTCGGCACGCGGTCGAACACCTCGTCGTAGTACCCGGCGTCGATGTCGAGGGTCTCGATCGGCCCCCCCTCCATCCGGTCGAGACTGTCCAGAAGGTCCTCCGTCAGCAGCGCCAGGTGCTGGATGCCCTCGCCGTTGTACTCGCGCAGATACTCCTCGATCTGGCTCTTCTCGTCGTCTCCCTCGTTGATCGGCAGCGAGAACGTCCCGCAGGGCGACTGCAGCGCGTACGAGGTGAGGCCCGTCTTCTCGCCCTTGATGTCGAAGGTGCGGATCTCCCGGAACCCGAAGATGTCCCTGTAGAAGTCCGCCCAGAACGCCTTGCGCCCCCTGTGCACGTTGTTCGTCAGGTGGTCGATGAGCAGGAAGCCCTTCGGCGCCACCTCCACCGGCTCGGGATGATCGCCGAAGAACCGGTCGCGAAGACTGCCGCGCGCGCCGAACGCGTCCGTGAAGTACAGCAGGCTGTCCCCGATGCCGTACACCGCCGGCAAGTCCAGCTCCGCCCCCGCCGGCCCCTCCACCGGACGCGCCCCCCGATGCACCGCCTCGGCGTACGCCATCGACGCGTCGTCCACCCGCAGGCCCATCGCGCAGATGGACGGCCCGTGCGCCGCCCGGAAGTCCGCCGCGAACCCCGTCCCGCTGCGATTCACCAGGAACTGGATGTCCGCCTGCGCATAGAGATCGATGGCCGAGGAGCGGTGACGCGCCACCCGAGAAAAGCCCAGGGACGTGAAGAGGTGGTGGAAGTGCGCAGGATCCCCCCCGGTGAACTCGACGAAGTCGATGCCGCGGATGCCCAGCGGATTGGCCGTGTTCTGCTCGCTCATGTCTGCCTCCACGATCCCCCCCGGGACCGGCTGGTGCGTCTCCGTCTTCGAGAAACGCACGTCTGTGTGATCGCAAGTACGTTGAATGGTCGTTTCGTAAGGCGAAGACGCCGGCCGCGCTCAACGGCTCCAGGAACTCCAGTAGTCCGGCAGCGACACCGCGCGACCCGACTCCGTCAGCTCGAGCGGAAAGCGCGTGTCGATCATCACCGCCTGCTCCTCCGTGCGCGTCTTCGTCCGCACCGCATCCACCGCCTTCGGATGCGGCCCGTGCGGCAGCCCCTGCGGATGAAAGGTCATCATCCCCGCGTCGATGCCCTCGCGGCTGAAGAAATCCCCGTCGTGGTAGAACAGCACCTCGTCGTAGTCCGTGTTCGCATGGTAGAACGGAACCTTCAGCGCACCCGGATCCCCGTTCTCCAGCGGCCGAGGCAGAAACGTCGCGATCACCACGTTCTGCGCCACGAACGTCGCATGCGCCGTCGGCGGCAGGTGATACCGGTCGCTCGACACCGGACGAATGTCCCGGACGTTCAGCTGCCACACCGTGAGATCCCCCTTCCACCCGACGACGTTCATCGGATCGTGCGGGTACGTGACCGTCGTGATCCGACCCTGACGCTTCACCTTCAGCCGCCAGCGTCCCCCATCCCCGTCCCGCTCCCGCGCCCGCGGCTCGGGCACCGTGATCACGTCCGGATCGAAGAGCGCATGATGACCCAGAAGACCCCGGTCAGGGATGCTCACCTCCCCCGCCGTCTCCACGATCAGCAACGTCGTGTCCTGCACCGGCACCAGCCGGTAGTCCGTGCCCCGCGGGATCACCAGGTAGTCCCCCGGCGCGTAACGGAGCGGACCGAACGTCGTCTCGATCCGGCCGCTCCCCCCATGCACGAACAGCGTCTCGTCGCCGTCCGCGTTGCGAAAGTCGTAGTCCATCTCCCGCACCACCCGCGCCATCGAAAGCTCCGCATCCGCGTTCCGAAGCACCGGCACCCGACCCGCCAGATAGTCCGCCGAACCCAGACCCGGAAGCTCCGCCAACCGCAACGCATGCGGACGGAGATCCCCCTCGATGTCCGACCACAACACCGGCGCCTCGCGCCGATACAGATGGCTCGCCCGACCCGAAAACCCCTCCCGCGCGTACTCCTCCTCCACCGTCCCCGCAGGGATGTCCACGTGGGCCTGCCGCGTCGTCACGCCTCGCTTGTAGTACATGTCCTCTCCCGGATTGCCGTGTCACAGGGCCCTCCGCGCGGTGGGCCATCGCCTCGATGCCTCCCAACGTAGAACTCCCTTCCATCGAAGGAAATGTTGATTTATGCATTGTCTCCATCGACTTTTCCGATGGACTTGCCGCCCAACCCCCGGAAACACCCGTGAAGGTCGACCTCGACGCACTCCTCGTCCTCGACGCCATCGTCGACGCCGGCTCCTTCGCCGCCGCCGCCAGGCGACTCCACCGCACCCAGTCCACCGTCAGCTACGCCATCGCCCGCCTCGAACAGTCCCTCGACCTCCAGGTCTTCGACCGCAGCGGACACCGCGCCGTCCTCACCGACGCCGGCGCAGTCGTCCTCGACGAAGCGCGCGCTCTCGTCCACCGCGCCCGCCAGCTCGAAGCGCGCGCCGCACGACTCCGCGACGGCTGGGAACCCCGACTCGACCTCATCGTCGACGGCGTCCTCCCCATCGCCCCCATCCTCGCCGTCCTCCGCAAGCTCGCCGACGACGACCTCCCCACCCGCATCCAGGTCACCATGGAGTTCCTCGGCGGCGTCCAGCACCGCTTCGAACACGACGGCGCAGACATCATGCTCGTCAAGGACCACCACCCCGAACCCCACCACGCCGCCCGCGCACTCCGCCCCGTGGAGATGGTCCTCACCTGCGCCGCCGACCACCCCCTCGCCCGCTGCGGCCCCGCGCCACTCGACCGCCCCGCCCTCCACGAGCACGTCGAACTCTCCATCCACGACTCCTCCCCCGCCGCACGCAGCGACGCCCGCCTCCACGGCGGACCCCGCGCCTTCCACCTCAGCGACTTCCACGCCAAGAAGGCCGCCCTCCTCGCCGGACTCGGCTTCGGCTGGATGCCCACCGCACTCGTCCAGGACGAGCTCGCCCTCGGCTCCCTCGTCGAGCTCCCCGCCCGCGAAGGCTCCCGCTACGCCTTCACCCCCATGCTCGTCCACCGCGCCGACCGCCCCCCGGGACGCGCCGCCCGACAACTCCTCGACGCCCTCGCCCTCGCCCTCGCCTGAACCCCCTCGACAGCTCCCCCCGCCGTCCATAGCGCTCCCCCACCCGGCGCACGCGCCCCCGACCGCTGCCCCCCCCCGAGGACCCATGGCCTGCCTGATCACCCGCAACGGCGCCCTCCACTACGTCGTCACCCCCTCCCGAAACGCCCACGACCCCGACCGCATCCCCCTCCTCCTCATCCCCGGGCTCGCCGCCACCCACGGCGCCTTCCCCGAGATCGTCGAGGACGTCTCCGCCACCCGCACCGTCATCAGCTTCGACCCCCACGGCGCCGGCCTCAGCCGCCCCCGAAGACGCCTCTTCGCCCTGCGCGACATCGCCGCCGACGCCGCAGCCCTCCTCGACCACCTCCGCATCCCCCACGCCCACGTCCTCGGCATCTCCATGGGCGGAATGATCGCCCAGGAACTCGCCCTCGGCTGGCCCGAACGCGTCCGATCCCTCCACCTCGCCTGCACCACCTGCGGAACCCCGGACGGCGTCGCACCCCCACCCCCCGTCGTCGCACGCCTCCTCGCCGGACTCGCCCGCACCGCACGCGTCCGCTCCCCCCGCGACGCCGACCGCCTCTTCCGCGACGTCCTCTTCGCCCCGGACACCCCCGAAGACATCCGCCTCACCTTCTTCGCCAACCGACAGCGCGCACCCATGGCCTCCCCCGCCGGCCTCACCGCCCAACTCCTCGCCGTCCGACGCTTCGGCTCCGGACCCCGACTGCGCTCCCTCCACATCCCCACCCAGGTCCTCACCGGCCGCGACGACGCCCTCATGCCCGCACGCAACAGCGAAGTCCTCGCCGAACGCATCCCCCGCGCCGAACTCCTCCTCACCCGCGGCGGACACGCCTTCTTCCTCGAAGACCGCGACACCTTCACCCACGCCCTCCGCTCCGGAATGGACCTCCACGACGGCCGCTGACCTCCCCACCACACCCCATGACTCCACCCCCACCCCGCCCCACCACCACGACACCACCATGACCCGCCCCCCCGTCCAGAGCCTCCTCGCCGCGCGCTCCCCGCTGGCCTCCCCCGAAGCGCAGATCGCCGCCCTCGACGCCGCCACCCTCCGCCGCGGCGGAGAGAACGTGACCTTCCGCAGCCTCCTCGCCTGCAGCGGCGCCACCCTCACCCCCACCACACCCCGCGCCCTGCAGATCAACGTCGGCAAGCTCTGCAACATGACCTGCCGCCACTGCCACGTCGACGCCGGCCCCGACCGCACCGACGCCATGATGGACGACACCGTCGTCGACGCCTGCCTCGACGCCATCGACCGCCTCGGCGTCACCGAGGTCGACATCACCGGCGGCGCCCCGGAGCTCCACCCCGCCTTCCGGCGACTCGTCACCGGTGCCCGCGAACGCGGCGCCCACGTCATGGACCGCTGCAACCTCACCGTGCTCCTGCTGCCCCGAAACGCGGACCTCGCGGACTTCCTCGCACAACACCACGTCGAGATCGTCGCCTCGCTCCCCCACTTCGCAGCGCCCGCCACCGACGAACAGCGCGGCGACGGCACCTGGGAGAAGTCCCTCCGCGCGCTCCGCCTCCTCAACGAACGAGGCTACGGCACCGGCGACCCCGCACGGCGCCTCACCCTCGTCTCCAACCCCGTGGGCACCGCCCTGCAGTGCGGACAAACCCGCATGGAGTGCGTGTGGAAGACCCGCCTCGCCGAGGACCACGGCGTGACCTTCGACCGGCTGTTCCTGCTCAACAACCTGCCCATCAGCCGGTTCCTCGAGTCGCTGCTCGCCACAGGTGCCCTCGACGCCTACCTCCAGCAGCTCCTCGACGCCTTCAACCCCGCCACCGTTCCCGGCCTCATGTGCCGCGACACCATCTCCGTCGGCTGGGACGGCCGTGTGCACGACTGCGACTTCAACCAGATGCTCGACCTCGACGCCGTCGACACGGACGGCCGGGCCTTCACCATCGCCGAACTCACCCTCGACCGATGGCTCGACCGGACCATCCGCACCGGCCGACACTGCCTCGGCTGCACCGCCGGCGCAGGATCGAGCTGCGGCGGCGCCACCACCTGACCCCACACACGGGCGCGGCGGCGCCCGAACGGACGGTCCGCGCACGCAACAGGAACAGCAACGCCCGCCGGAAGGCGGGCGTGGGCTCGGGCTCCCCGCGAGGGAAGCCCTGTCACTCGGCCGGCGCGCCAGGGCGCGCCGCGGGACTCAGCAGTCGTCCTCGTCCTCGCCACCGGGACAGTCGAGGTCACCGTCGCAGACCCACTCCGCGGGAATCTGGCTGCCATCGTCGCAGGTGAAGAACGCATCGCTCGGACAGTTCTCCTCGTCCTCGCCGCCGGGACAGTCGAGGTCACCGTCGCAGACCCACGACATCGGAATCTCGGAACCATCGTCGCAGGTGAACATGGCCCCACCCGTGAAGCCACCCCCACTGAACGAACCGAAGTCTGCGTCGCAGGCGGCTTCGACTGCAGCATCCTCCTGGTTGCAAGGATAGTCCGGCGTGGGCTCCTCGTAGTAGTCCTCGAGATCGGCGCAGCTCAGCGCACCGGTGCAGTTCGCGACGGCGATGAGCGCGTCCGCGCAGGCCTGGGTAGCCTGCGCAAGGAACGCCGTGCCTTCCTCCACGCACTCCGCCACGCACTCCGCCACGGAGTCGTACTCCTCGTTGAAGTCCTCGGCGTAGCACTGCTCTTCCTGGGCGCACTCGCTCTGGCAGATGCCGTTGATGGTCGCGGCCCTGCTGCCGTATTGCCGCGCGACGGGCCGGTCGGCGGCATCTATCGCTG
>REDH01000147.1 GCA_007693585.1 Deltaproteobacteria bacterium | reverse complement strand
TCCGTGACCGGACCCTCCGTGACCGGACCCTCCGTGACCGGACCCTCCGTGACCGGGCCTTCCGTGCCGGGTTCCCCTCCCTGGCCGGATGCGCCACCCGGGACACTCTGCGGCGAATCGCTCCGCGAGGCGATCGAATCGGGCTCTCGCTGGTCCCCGCCCGGGGCGGCGGGATCACTGTCCCCGCACCCCGGCGCCGCCAGGCCGACAGACACCACGAGCGCGAGCAGAAGCGGGTACGGGCAAGCGGTCGATCGTGACACGGTAGCCTCCGGTGAACGGGATGCGGCGCATCCCCAACGGGATCGAAACTTCGTATTGTCCGTGTGCCGAAGCGCATCACGGAGCGCAGTGCGGGCTTGGTTAGCGGATACTCACTTCGCTCGCAAGGGACACCGTGAGGACGGTCTCACCGAAGTACCGTGCTCTGGGCGACCGGCGACCATGGGGTGCGCTGGCGGCCCTTCGCCCGTTTCCGCCCGTTCAGTCGCGGCGCTCCCGGAAGAACACGTTGGTGTTCACGCCGGGGCGGATGAGCACGTACTTGGGCTCGGAGAGCTCGCCGGATCCGTCGTAGAGCACCCGGACCTCGCGGCGACCCGGCTCGGCCTCGAGACGTCGGGCGGGCGTCCGCTGTCCGGTGCTCGTCCCGTCCACGTAGACGATCCCGCGGGGCGAGCTGCTGACCCCGAGAAACCCGATGGTGGGCTCCTCAGCTTCCTCTTCGTCCCCGTCGGTGGTGGCGGCCTCCGGGGACACGCGTCGCGCCGGCGCCGCGCGAGCCGGGGTTCGCGGCGGCGCGTCCCCCATGCGCTCGATGTCGACGACGAGGATGCGGGTCTCCCGCTCGTCGAGCCGGAAGCGGAACGTGCGGCGCTTGTTCTCGGAGGCCGCGACCACGACCTCGTACCAGCGGTCGGACGGAACGAGGACGCCGTCGATGCTCCCCTGAATCCACTCGTAGGGATAGGAGACGTTGTTGATCCGGATCTCGGCGCCGTCGAAGTTGGTGATGACGATCAGTCGTGCATGGCCCGCGGGGATGCTCCGGTCACCGCTCTGGGCGTGGGCCAGGGATGCGCCCCCGGGGCGGCTCGTCTGCACGGCGTCCACCGCCAGGAGCGCGACGCCACTGGCGAGCAGGATGGAGAGAGCGCGGAGGGCTCGGCGCATGAAGGGTTCTTCGGGAGATGTGCGGGACGGAGGAGCCGAAGCGCGGGCGACACCGGCCTGTCCACGAGGCTCGCGGGGGGAGCCAACCAGAAGTGGCGGGCGTCGGCAAGATGTGCCGGGACCGGCTTCGCATTCCCCGTTGGGCGAACGCGCTGGAGCGAAGGGCTTGTCATCGCGCGCGGCGCACCGCATCATCCCCACGTCATCGTGGGTGCGTCGCGTGGAGAGCGAACCAGCGCTGTCCGGACGCCGCGCCGGGGGACCCCCGTGAAGGACGGTTCCCGCCCAGCCCTGGACCGCGGCTTCCCGCGGGGAGGAAGAACACATGAAGCGAGCGAACCACATCCTTGTAGGGACGGACTTCTCGGAGCAGGCGGACAGCGCGCTCCTCGAGGCCGTGCGACTGGCCAGGCGGCACGGCTCGCGGATCACGCTGCTGCACATCATCGACGAGACGCCGAGTGACTCGCGCTGGATGGTGTTCGGCGTGCCACCGGCAGACATCGAGGATGCCCTGCGCAAGCGAGCCGACGAGGAGCTGGCGAAGCGCGTCGAGGGGATCTGTGCCGACGTTCCGACGGAGACCGACATCGTCTTCGGAAAGCCGAGCGTGACCCTCGTGCGCGAAGCGGGCGAGCGTGGCGCAGGGCTGATCGTCGTCGGACGCACCGGGGAGTCCATGATGGAGCGCCTTCTCCTCGGGTCCACGGCGGAGCGGCTCCTGCGCCAGGCACCGCAGATGGTGCTCGTGGTGCGACCGGGAGGCGACCCCGGGTTCCGCAGAATCCTCGCTCCCGTTGACTTCTCAGACTACTCGCGGGACTCCCTCGAGGTGGCCGCCCGAATCGCGCGCGACGAGAACGCCGAGCTCCATGTCCTCCATGCCTACGAGTACGCGGGGCTCGCCCAGATCGCATCGGCCACGTCGATCACCGCAACCCAGTCCTTCCAGGAGGAGCTCGAGGAGCAGAGCCGCCGACAGCTCCAGACCCTCATCGACGAGGTGGACCTGAAGGACCTCACCCCCCAGCTTCACCTCCGCGTGGGTCTCGCCGCACAGGAGATCATCACCTTCGCCCGCGACGAACAGGTCGACCTCGTCGTCATGGGCTCCATCGGCCGCACCGGACTCAAGCGTCTCTTCATCGGCAACACCGCGGAGCGGGTGATCCGAAGCGTGCCGAGCAGCGTGCTGACCGTGAAGCCAAGCGACTTCCGCCCCGAATGAAACTGCCCGGGGCCCAGTCACGATGAAGCTTGCCGCCGTCGACATCGGATCCAACTCCGTCCACATGATCATCGCCCGCATCGACGGGGACGGAAACATCGAGATCATCGACCGTCTCAAGGAGATGGTCCGGCTGGGCGAGGAAACCCTGGCCACGGGCTACCTGAGCGAGGCCGCCCAGGAGAGAGGCCTCGGAGCCCTCCGCCGGTTCCGCGCCCTCGCCGACGGCCACAGGGTGGAGGAGATCATCGCCGTCGCCACGTCGGCCACCCGCGAGGCCCGAAACGGCGCCCAGTTCATCGCACGGGTCGCCGACGAGTGCGACATCCACGCGCGAATCATCGACGGGGTCGAGGAAGGACGCTACATCTACCTCGGCGCCCGCGAAGTACACGACTTCGGCCAGCACCGCGCCCTCATCATCGACATCGGCGGCGGCTCGGTCGAACTGATCATCGCCGACCGCCGGAGGGAGTACCTGATCCGGAGCCTCAAGCTCGGTGTGCGAAGACTCCGCGACCTCTTCCTCTCCGGCGACGAGACCCCGGATGCGGACGAGGTCGAAGCCCTCCAGAGCCACATCCGCACCCGGATGGACTACAGCCTCCGAAGCATTCGCAAGCGACAGCACGACACCCTGCTCGCCACCAGCGGCACCGCCGGCGCCCTCGCTCGACTCACCCGCGAACTCGCCCCCTGGAACGAAGCCCCCCGCCCCGGGTTCGTTCCACGGGAGCACTTCCGTGCCGCGGTCGAGCAGCTCCTGCGCATGGACGCCCACGAGCGCGCCTCCCTCTCCTCGATCGACGAGCGCCGCCGCGACTCGATCGTCCACGGCGCCGTGCTCCTCCGCACCCTCGTCGAGCTCTTCGGCAACGACGGCTTCACCATCGTCGATGGCGCGCTCCGCGAAGGCCTCCTTGTCGACTACATCGAGAACAACCGCCCCGGCCTCCGGCTCGCCGACGAGATCCCCGACCCCCGACGCCGCTCCGTCCTCCTGCTCGCCCGACGCCTCTACCCCTACCAGGGGCACTCACGGCACGTCGCACAGCTCGCCCTGCGCCTCTTCGACGAAACCGCCTCCCTGCACCGCCGCTCCCTCATCGAGCGAGAGTGGCTGGACTTCGCAGCACTGCTCCACAACGTCGGCACCGCCATCAACCGCAGCGCTCACAACAAACACTCCCTCTACATCATCCAGAACGCCGATCTCGCAGCCTTCTCCCCACGGGAACGATCCATCGTCGCCAACATCGCCCGGTATCACCGACGAAGCGCACCCAAGAGCCGGCACCCCGAATACATGGAACTCGACCCACCGGACCGGGAACGGGTCAAGGAACTGTCCGCCATCCTCCGCATCGCCAATGCCCTCGACCGCGGACGCCGCGGCAATGTCACCAGCCTGCGCTGCACCATCGACGACCAGCGTGTCCGGATCGCCGTCTCCGCCCACACCGACCCCTCCCTCGAAATGCATACCGCCTCCGAGCAGGCCCGGCACTTCGAGGACGTGTTCGGACGACGCGTGCTCCTCGAGGTCGTCGACCCGCAACGACCCAAAGCCCCCTGACCCGCGTTCGGGGCCTCCACCCACTCCCCGCGCTTCCCCATGCATCTTCACGACCTGCGCATCGTCGTCACCGGCGCCGCCTCCGGACTCGGGCGACACTTCGCCCGTAGGCTCCTCGAGAACGGAGCCCACGTCGCGGCCGTCGACCGGGACGCCGAAGGGCTCGAACGACTCCGCCAGAGTGCCGCGCATCCCGGACAACTCCACACGTTCACCGCGGACATCAGCCTCGAATCCCATGTCATCCCCCTGTTCGAGGCCGCCCGGGGGGCCATCGGGCCGCTCAACGGCCTCATCAACGCCGCGGGCATCTTCCGCGATGGCCTGCTCGCCCGCCGCGACCGACGGACCGGCGAGATCACGACCATGTCCCTCGAACAGTGGCAGCAGGTCATCGATGTCGACCTCACCGGTCCCTTCCTCTGCTCCCGTGAATTCGCGCGCCACCTCCTGAAGGACGACATCCCCGCCTCCTGCATCGTCAACATCTCCTCCGTCGCCCGCGAGGGCAACGTGGGACAGTCCAACTACTCCGCCGCCAAGGCCGGGCTCGTCGCCGATACCCGCGTCTGGGCGCGTGAGCTGGCACGACACGGATGCCGGGTCGGCGCCATCGCCCCCGGCTTCATCGACACCCCCATCCTCCAGGGCATGAGACCCGAGGTATTGCAGGGACTCCTCGACAACGTTCCGCTGCGGCGCGCCGGCGACCCCGAAGAGGTGTGGCTCGGGGTCCGGTTCATCCTCGAATGCGACTACTTCACCGGACGATGCCTCGACATCGACGGAGGCATCTCCCTCGGCTGAGCCAAAGGAGGCTCACCAGTCCACTTCGTCAGCGCAACGCCTCGCCCACCACCGTCGACAGATCCGTCACCCCCCGCTCCGAAAGTCGGCGGGACAACACGCCGTTGACGTCCCGCACGAAGCGGGGTCCCCCGTAGATGAAGCCGGTATAGACCTGAACCAGGGATGCGCCGTGACGGATCATCTCCCAGGCATCGTCCCCGTTCATGATCCCCCCCACCCCGATGATCGGAAGCTGCCCCCCGACCGCCCGGTACAGCTCGGCCACGAAGTCCCGACTCCGCGCGGTCAGCGGTGCTCCACTGATTCCCCCCGCCCCCAGAACCTCCACGTCCCGGGCCGAAGTGACCAGACCTTCGCGCGACAGCGTCGTGTTCGTGGCCACAATGCCGTCGATGCCCGTCTCCAGCGCAATCGACACGATGTCACGCCGACCCTGCTCGTCCAGATCCGGGGCAACCTTCACCAGAATCGGGGGAGGACGGCTGCCCGCCGCCTCCGCAAGCGTGCGGTTGCGCGCAACCAACCCTCCCAGCAGCCGGCGCAACGGCTCGGCCGCCTGAAGATCGCGAAGACCCGCCGTGTTCGGACTGCTCACGTTCACCGTGAACCAGTCCGCAAAGGGATGCAGCCGCTCCAGGCTCTGCAGATAGTCCGCAGGAGCCTCCTCGTTCGGCGTCACCTTCGACTTGCCGATGTTGACCCCAAGCAGGACCCGGCGCTCCGCCGAGGACAGGGATGCCGCAGCTGCAGCCGACCCGCGGTTGTTGAACCCGAACCGGTTGAGCAATGCGCGATCCTCCGGCAGGCGAAACAGCCGCGGACGCGGATTGCCCGGCTGCGGATGCGCCGTCAGCGTACCCACCTCCACACCACCGAACCCGAGCGCCGCCAGCTCGTTGAACCACTGCGCGTCCTTGTCGAAACCCGCAGCCAGCACCACCGGCGACGGAAACTCCAGCCCCAGCAGCGACGTCTGCAGGGGGCCGGGAAGCGCCCGCGGTGAGCCCGCCACCAGCCGACGCACCCCGGGAACGCGCATGGCCACGGTGAACGCGCCCATCGTCAGGGTGTGAGCCTGCTCGGCATCCAGCCGAAACAGCAACGGTCGAAGCACACGGGTCCACATGGCGTCACGAGCAGGGAGAAGAAAACGGGCGAAAGGCCGCCCAGGGACCCGCGCATCCTGCACCCGATCAGCCCGAACGCCAAGCCTGCACCGCGCCTCGACCCCGATCCGCTACAGGAAACCGGTCAGGGATGAAGATAAAGCTGCGCGAACAGCACCCGCGTCGGATCCGCCACCACCCCGACCCCCATGTGCGTGAACGACTCGTGCAGCACGTTGTGCCGATGACCGTCCGAGTCCATCCACGCCTGATGCGCCCGCTCCGCGACATCCTGCGACGCCGGAAAACGGGCCAGGTTCTCCCCGGCGTGAAGGTACGACGCTCCCGCCGCGGCAAGACGGTCGATCAACCCGAAACCCTCCGGGCTGAAGTGCCGGAAGTACCCACGCTGCCTCATGTCCCCGACATGGCGCCGCGATAGACGCACAAGACGGAGATCGCAGTCCGCCGGCGGCAGCGCGTGAGTAAGACGCTCGCAGTTGACCAGCCGCCACGAAAGCGTTTCCAGCTCCGTCCCGCAACGACCGGCCCGATCCGGAACCGGCGTCGCCAACCCGCCCGTCTCCGGCAGCCGCACCCCGCTCAGATGACCCAGATCATCCGTGCGCACATCCGCGAGGCCACAAAGCGCATACCCCTCCGGCGACCGCCCCCCTTCACCGCTGCTCCCCACCGTCCCGTAACGGGCCCACAGCTCCGCTGCCGTGAACCCGAGCACGTCCAACGTCGCCGAAATCACGGCGTCCGACGCCCAGCCCGCATCCCTCCCGTCACAGACATCCCCCGCACAGGGCAGAAACCGCAAGCTGCACTCCGGATCCGACTCGCAACTCAACACCTCGCGCTCCACCGACCCGCAGGAATACCCCGCCAGCACGGAAAACACCGCCAACGTGATCACGAAGACCCACTCTGCTGGGCGATGGAACATGGCAGCGACACGGAGGGGAGACTTCGCGACTCGCCGGGACCGCCGGACCCGAACCCTCACAGCATACCGTCGTGCAGCGCAACTTGCCAGCAAAGGTGCGAACGGCGCCGTACCTCGGCCTCGACTCTCTCACCCCGACGGCAAGACGACCCCGAGCCAACATTCCGGGCTCGTGAGGCACCAGCGGCTTCCCCGAAGGCTGCCCCCCCGACAGCCGAGCGCCCTACTGGGCACTCAGACCACCGTCCACGACAAAGGTGTTTCCCGTACAACCACCGCTCGCGTCCGAGAGCAGGTACACGGCCATCGTCGCGCACTCCTCGTTCGTCACGTATCGGCCGATCGGCACCCGCGCCGTATACATCGCCTTGACCTCCTCCCCATGTCCCGGATTCGCCTGATCCTCGATGGACCTCATCATGCGATTGTCCACCGGGCCCGGGTTCAGCGTGTTGACCCGAATGCCCTCCGGACCAAGCTCCGCCGCCAGACAGCGCATCATCCCCACCACCGCATGCTTGCTCGACACGTACGGCGTCAGACCGGCCGCTCCCCGCAAACCGGCCACGCTGGACGTGATGACGATGCTCCCCCCGCCGCGGCTGCGCAGCGCCGCGAGCGACGCCATCACGCCGTGCCGGACCCCATGAACGTTCACGTCGAAGACCTTCTCCCAGGCCCCGTCGCTCCGGCTCTCGAACGGCCCGACCTCACCCTCGATCCCCGCGTTCAGGAACACGCCGTCCACACCACCGAAGGCGTCCACCGCCCGCGAGACCATGCGCTCGTTGTCTTCCCGCCGGGCCACGTCCACAGCGAGGCCGATCGCCCCCTCGCCCAGCTCCGACGCAATGCGCTCCACCCCACCGGACTCCCGATCCGTGAGCACGACCCGCGCCCCCTCAGCATGGGCCAGCCGCGCCGTGGCCTCCCCAATGCCCCCCGCAGCCCCCGTAATGACCAGTACCTTTCCGTTCATGCTTCCCATGTTCCTGCTCTCCCTGTTCCGGTGTTCGTGCGTCGACCCGACGTCGACCGGCCTGCACCACGCTCGGCGGTACATCCGCTGCCCAGGTCCACTGTCGGGACCGAAGACTCGCAACGACCATGCCAGCTCGTTCCTCCCCCATCGAGCACGCCGCACGATCGGCGCGAAAGCCACCCGAACTGCGCGGGATACGCAACACGAGGCGGGCGGTCGCGCAAATCGCCTTCATTCGTACCGTGAGGATACCGGGGAGCCCTGGCGCATCGGACGCGCTCGTGCGAACGCACACGAATCACCACACCACGCGGGTGTTCTGCCCCACCCACGACCCCTTCCTCCGGCCGTCATGGGCGCAGAGTCAGGAACCGCCCCCCCCTCGACTGGCGCGTGATCGTCTGGCACCCTTCCTCCGGCCGTCATGGGCGCAGAGTTCAGGAACCCCTCACCATCACACACCCCCGTCGGCTCCCCGGTGGCGCGCCTTCCTCCGGCCGTCATGGGCGCAGAGTCAGGAACGAACCGGCGCCGGAACGCCGGACCTACTCCGTCGGGTCGGGCTCCGTCGGGTCGGGCTCCGTCGGGTCGGGCTCCGTCGGGTCGGGCTCCGTCGGCTCCGAGTCGCAGACCGGATCCGGACACACGATGCACGACTCGCCACTGAACAGTCCCAGCTCGCAGGCATCCGCAGCACACTCGCTCTCGCTCATGTCGATCCGGATGTTGGCGACGCGCATGTCATCGCGTCCTCGCGAGATGCTCCCGTCCTTCACGTAGCGCCAGCGGAGTTCCCGGTTTCCGGCGCTCACCGGGAAGCTCGCCTCGGCCCAGCCCGTCTCCCCGCTCCAGCGCTGCAGGCGATTGCCGTCCCGAAAGAACTCACCGAAGTCGAAGCCTGACTCGCTGCTGACGTTGAACTGGAAGACCACCTGCCCGGTGAGCGGCACATCCACCGTCGCCTCGAGAATGGACTGCTGGTTGTGCGTGATGGGGCCGCTGATCACGGCCGGCCCGCCGGATGGCCCTGCGGTCGCGCTGAACCCCCACGGAAGACTGCCTCCGGTCAGGAACCACGGGTCGCTCACCTGGAACGGACCGAGCTCGATGATCTTCGACGCGCCCCCGCAGAAGCCGCCCGCACAGAGTTCCCCGTCGCCACACGGCGTACAGTCCGCGAATGGTACGAAGCCACAGAGGCCGTCTCCGCAAACGAAGCTGCCGCACGCCTCGTCCTCGCCACACGGGGTGCCATCGGCGACCGGTTCGACCAGGCATCCCTCGGCGGTACAGAGGCCCACCTGGCAGGGATCCTCCGGATCGTGGCAGTTCGTCTCGATGTCCTCGTATCCGCAGTAGCGGCAACCGCCATCCGGGAGCCCGATCGCGGGCCCGCAGGCGTCATCGCAAGTCGACCCGACGCCGGTCACGCGGATGTCGTCGATCCACGCCGCATCGCTTCCCCGGCTGATGCTGAAGTCCTTCGTGTAGCGCCACTCCAGCGTGCGCTCTCCCGCCGGGAGCGGGAACGACACCTCGTTCCAGCCCACCTCTCCACCCCAGTCCTCCCGCTCGCTGCCATCGACCAGAAAGCGCAGCTTGTCGCAGCAGGCCTCCGAGCTCACCCGGAAGCGGAATCGCACCTCTCCCGCCTCGGCCAGGTTCAGCGTCAAGCGCACCGTCGACTGCTGGCTGTGCCCGATGCCCCCGCTGCGCAGGGCCAGCCCGCCCGACGCTCCGCCCTCGGACACGACCTGCCACGGCTGGTTCCCCCCCATCACGAACCCCTCCGGAACCGCGTTGTCCGCGAAGTCCCAGGTCCGCACGGGTGGCGCTCCCCCGCAAACCCCTCCACCGCATACCTCCCCGTCTCCGCATGGCGTGCAGTCCGGCGCGGGCGACGCATCGCACTGCCCACCGGAACAGGCCCCCTCCTGGCACGACTCCGCCTCGCAGGGAGATCCGTCGGCCATCGTCTGCAGCGTACACGTCCCCCCAAGGCAGCGCTCGACGCCGCAGTCATCGTCGCGCCCGCAGACCGCCCCCTCCGCGAGCGCCCGAGCCTCACAGCTCCCCGTCGACGGGTTGCACACGCCTTCCGCGCACGGACCATCCAGATGACCACACTCCACGGGGGTCCCCACGCAGGCGCCTGACTGGCAGGTCGCGTTGCTCAGACACCGATCCGTCGTCGCGCAGGACACCCCGTCCGGAAACGCCTGGTACCGACACTCTCCCGTCGCTTCCTCGCACACCCCACGGCCGCAGTCGTCATCGAGATCCCCACAGCCCGAAACCCGGCAGTCCCTTCGGCACACGCTCGGCTCCCCCTCGCACGACCAGCCCGACTCCACCCGGCACGTCGACGAGCACCCGTCCCCGTCCTCCACGTTTCCGTCATCGCACTCCTGATCCGCCTCGATCACCCCGTTCCCGCACACCGGGGGCGGGATCTCCTCGCACACGCTCGGCTCCCCCTCGCAGCGCCAGCCCGGCTCCACCCGGCACGTCGACGAGCACCCGTCCCCGTCCGCCGTGTTCCCGTCATCGCACTCCTGATCCGCCTCGATCACCCCGTTCCCGCACACCGGAATCCGCTCGCACACGCTCGGCTCGCCTTCGCACGACCAGCCCGACTCCACCCGACAGCGCGCGTCACAGCCGTCCCCGCTCGCGGTGTTCCCGTCGTCGCACTCCTGGCCGGCCTCGATCGCTCCGTTCCCGCACACCGGAATCCGCTCGCACACGCTCGGCTCGCTGTCGTCGCAGCGCCAGCCCGGCTCCACCCGGCACGTCGACGAACACCCGTCCCCGTCCTCCACGTTTCCGTCGTCACACTGCTCTCCCGGCTCGAGGATTCCGTTGCCGCAGTCGCCCTCCCTCACGCCCCGGAAGAAGCACTCGCTCGGCTGTCCCGGCGTGTTCCGGCAATCCCATCCCGGCTCCACCCGACAGAACCGGCTGCAACCGTCCCCATCCCGGCGGTTGCCGTCATCGCACTCCTGATCGCCCTGCACGATTCCGTTGCCACAGAGCACAGGCCCCGACGGTCCGTCGTCCCCGCAACCCATGGCGAAGACCATCGCCAACAGCCCCAGCGACCCGATCAGCCAGCTCCGCCGTGCATCGAGGGCCGAACCGCCCTCCCCTCGATCTCGCCATGGTGTCCGCATCTGCTCCGTCCTCCCGCATCTCCTGGAACACCGGCGCCCCCGGCAATGGCAGGCCACCGGATGCCCGATCGAGGCATGAACCCCCCATCGTGCCGAATTTCCAAGGCCCGTTCAACCCGAAGTTCACCCATCCACTCCCGTCCGCGGTCCAGGCACCCTTCCGCACCGCCTTCCATGACTCCCGCGTACCCGCACCGGTTCCGTTCTCCTTGCGCGGCTTTCGCAGGAGCATCAGAACCGGGGCCCGGTGCCCGACGGCACGACGCCCCCGCGAGCGAGCCTCCATGAACGTCGATTCGCCCACCCGTCCACTCCTCGTCCTTCCCTGGAGCACGCACCGCGTGGACTCCCTGCAGGGCGTCCTCGCGCGCCAGATCCCCGCAGCCGTCGCGGCCGCTCTCGAGCGCGCCGGACTCCCCGCACGGGCGCTGCGCCTGCTCGCAAGACAAGACGATCAGATCGCGCACGTCGTCCTGGAGAGCGAGCTCCCCGCGACGGCCATCCGCGACCTGATCCGGAAGGAAGACGCCGGGGGCGCCCTCGCCGGAACCTGGCGGGCCCGATCCGACACCTTCTCGCTCGACCTGAGCCTGCACCGCCCGTCGAATGACCCGCTCACCCGCGAGGTCGAGATCCGACGGGCAGCCCTCGGCGACGCACCGACCCTCGTCGCCGGAACCGTACTGTCCCTCCTGGACAAGGACCTTTCGTCGCTCCACAAGGCGCCCACGACGGACGCCGACGCGTTCGTGGCGCGGCTCGTCGACCGGGACAACGCCGACCTGATCCACGAGGCGGGAATCTCCGCGCTGGCCTCGCCCGAGGACGCATGGCGATGGCTCATACGGGCCATGCGCGCCGGAGACTCGGAAGCCCTGGAACTGCTGCGCGCTCGAATCCGCGCGTTCTCCGACGAGGGCACCACCGATCGCGCCGTCAGCGCGCTGCGCGCGCTCGCCGAAGAGAAGCGAACCTCGTCGCTGTGGCAGGAGACGGCGGCCCTCGCCGAGCAGGCCGGACGTCGGGACGAGGCCATCCGGGCCGCGGAGTTTGCGCGCGCCGCACCGGACGCCGACGCCGGAGCGCACCTCGTGCTGGGGATGATCCTGGTCCGCGAGGGACGCTTCTCCGAAGCGGTCGTTCCGCTGCGCGACGCCCGACGGCTCGGGCTGGATCACGAGGCGGGCGTATGGCTGGGTGTGGCCCTCGCCGCCACCGGCGAGGTCGAACGCGCGACCGACATCTGGAGACGTGTCGTCGACCAGTCCAGCGACGAGGACCTCCGGCGGATCGCCGGTGCGAACCTCGAACGCGCCGGAGACTCCGCGTCCGACGCGCGGGAGGAGACCCCATGAACAACCCGACCGACCAGCCGGAGCTCAGCCCCCTCCTGTGGGTGCTCCCCTTCACGACGGAGCCGGTGGACGACAGCCAGGGGGTGTGGGGCCGACAGCTCTCCTCGCTCATCGCCGACGCATTGACGGAGTCCGGCATGGAGGCGGCCTGGGCACCGATGATCGCCCGTACCGAGCACGGCCCCGCGTGGCTCCAGGAGGAAGAGCCACGCAGCGAGGCCATCGTGGCCGAGCACCTCGCAGGAACACCCGCACTGCGTGCGGTGGACGGAGGCATCATCGTCCGCAAGCACGCCTGCCGCGCGGCCCTGCGCGTGGTTTCCGTCCCCGACCGGTCCATCATCGCGGGCCCGTGGATGCTCGAAGCCGACTCCCCATTCACGCTGCTCGACCGCATCCTCGCCGAGCTCGGCCCTGCGCTCGGACTCCGCCAGCCAGCCGCTCCGGCGCTGCTTCGCCAGACGAGCCATGCCGGGGCCCTCGAGGCCTATCTGGCGGACCGGGATCAGGAGGCCCTGCGGAGTCTGACCAGGCCCGCAGGTGCGGCGCCCGAGCCCGGCGCCGCACACCGATGGCGCTTCCTGCGTCGCGCTGCCCGCCTCGACCCGGGCTTCGTCCACGCACAGGGAACCTACGTCCGACGTGCGATCGAACACGCCCGCTCGGGTGCCGCCGAAGACGCGGCCGAGGCCATGCGCACCCTCGAGGATGCGGTGGGGCCGTCCGTCGACCTCGATGGCGCACAGGCCGAGATGTGGGTGGTCGCGAAGGAGTGGGACCGGGCCGAGCAGAGCCTGCGACGCGGCATCGAGCGCGACGACACCTGGGCGTACGGTCCACACCGCCTGGGGCATCTCCGCCTGATCGCCGAGGACTTCACGGACGCCAAGCAATGGCTCCAGCGCGCGCACGAACTCGACCGCGACAACCCATGGACGCGCACCTGGCTCGCCGTCGCCCTCGATGAGCTGGGCGAACACGAGGAGGCCGACGGGCACTGGGCAGCCGTGCTGGCCATGCCCGCAGCGCCACCGCGGGTCGTGGAGCTGGCCACGACGACACGAGCCGTGGCCCACGCCCGGCGCAGCTGATATCCCGCGCCTCCGGTGCGTTCGGGCACCGCGGTCTCGCTCGTCGGGAGGTTTGAAACCCCCTCGTGACTCTGGTAGGGCCCCTCGACGTCCACCGGGGGGGTCGGCCGGGCTCCGTCCGGCGAGAAGCCCCCGATCCCTGTCGCAGCCATGGAACCGAGGCGAGGCACGATGAGATCGATCCGCCACACAACCCGGGCCGCGCTGGCCCTCACCGCCCTTGGCGCTCTTCTTGCCTCCGCCTGCGGGGGACCGTCGGGCTCCGGACCCGCGACCACCGACGCCCAGGGACCTGCAGGGCAGGCCGTGATGCCCCGTGAGGCCCGCGACCCGGACATGCTCTTCGACCAGGCCAACCGGGCATTCCAGGCCGGAGAGGTGGCCACTGCCCAGAACCTCCTCGGCGAGATCGCGATCACCGCCCCCAACTACGGTGGCGGCGTCGTGACCCAGGCCCTGAGCGACACATGCTCGAGGCTCGGCCAGGACTGCGAACTCGTCATGACGCGCCTCGAGTTCATCAGCGACGCCTGGTTCGGCCGACATGAGGGCCCGCGCGGAGGGTGGCACCCGCAGCAGGAGGAGGCGTATCTGCGCATCGTGGCCTGCTACGATCACCTGATCGTGGGAGACTTCGACGAAGCGTTGCGCTCCGGCGGTCCCGTCACGGGCGCCCCCCTGCCGGCCTACGCACAGGCAGCCACCCGCTGCGTGCAGCGCGCCCAGACCGTGGTGAGCGAGCGAGAGAGGCAGCAGCGCGCCGACGCTGCCCTGTCGGAGTGGCACGCCAACTACCCGTGCATGGACGCCTATCGCCGCGACCTCCTCGACGCCTACAGCATCGAGGACTGGGAACGCTTCGTGGAAGTCTACCCCCAGTTCGAGGCCTGTGCCCGTCCGCTCGACGCGATCATTCGTGACGGTGCGCTCGAAGGCGACCCGCGGCTGGGTCTCCAGCACGACCTGGCCTTCACCCACCTGAGCGAGGTGGAGCTGATCCTGGAGGACCACGCCGAGACCATCACCACCACCCGGCGGGGCGTCGCCAGCGTCGAGAGCAACCCCACCTACGTCGGGCACCTGCGCGAGCTCGCGACGCTGGACACGCAGATCGCCGAGATCGAGGGACGACTGCGCTCCCTGCGGCAGGCGGCCGACGCCGTCACCGGCCCGGAAGCCGAGCCGATCCGCAACTCCATCGCATCCACCGAGCAGGGGCGCGACGCTCTGGCCAACCGTCGGCAGCAGGTGGTCGATGCCGCCAACGCCATCCGCATCAGCGCCGGGCTCCCGGCGCGAGACGACTTCTGATTCACACCCGTCGGGACGCAGCCGGTCCCGGAGTGCAACACGAAACAGTCCCGAGACGATCCGACCCGGCATCCTCCCGATCAAGCGCAGCGCGTTCATCAACGCAGGCCGACACGGGTCCTTCGGGTTCGGGGTGGTCGTCGCCTCGTCCCGTCGAGGCCGACCGCGTGCGATGACAGGGGCGACATCCGCGGCAACTGCCGCTATGATGACCTTCAGGGGGGGACCGTTCGGCCTGCGGGTGCGCGCGTCCCCGACTGCCGGATCCTCGAGGGACAGAGACATCATGACCGAGACCTGCTCGCCCAACCGGGTCGCCGCCAACCGACAGCGCATTCCGCTTGCACTCAGCGGTGCCGCGACGATGGCCGTGCTGCTGCTGGCTGCGGGGTGCAGCTTCGACGCGCGCGCCCTCGACGAAGACGCGGCGGGTTCGCTCCCCGGTTCGGACTGTATCGGATCCGACTGCGTTCCAGGCCCATCCTCGGAACGCGATGTGTCCGATGGGGCAACGTCCGCGGATGTGTCCAGCAGCTCACCGGATGCGACAGGCACGATCGACCCGGACCCGTGTGGCGACGGCACCCCCCTCAACGCGTGCGGAGGATGCGGCGAGTTGGAGGGAGTGCCGGGACGGTCCTGCGGCCCATGCAACGATGGTGTCTGGGCCTGTCGGCCGGACGGAGAGGGCGAGCCCGGTCTCGTCTGCACCGACGCCCGGGAGCTGAACGCATGCGGTGGATGCCTCGACCTGGACGCCGACCCCGGCGCGGACTGCGGCGTCTGCGGGGCCGGCGCGTGGGAGTGCGCGAGCGCAAACGCGATTCGCTGCGAGGGCGACGTGGTCAACGCTTGCGGAGGCTGTGAACCCATTGCGGAGGGCGAGCCCGGAGATCCGTGCGGAACATGCGGAGAGCTCGCCTGTCCCGCGGACGGAGCGGACGAGCTGATCTGCATCGGAGACGACCCCAATCCGTGTGGAGGCTGCGCCGAGCTGGATGGGGCGCCGGAAGAATCCTGCGGCCCCTGCGGAGAGGGCACCCTGGCATGCGATGACGACGACCCGGACGTCCTGCTGTGTCTGGATCCGGGCGAGACGAACGCGTGCGGGGGGTGTGCCGACCTGGACGCCCAACCGGGAGAGGCTTGCGGTCCCTGCAACGACGGCGAGTGGATCTGCGACGAGGACGACGATGACGCCGTCGTCTGCGAAGGCGCCTCGCTGCTCAACGCATGCGACGGCTGCGGGCCGCTGGCGGGAGTGCCGGGTGAACCATGCAACACCTGCGGGGGATCGTGGGCCTGCGGAACGGACGGTCAGGTGTCCTGCACCGGCGGCGACTTCAATGCCTGTGGAGGCTGCGCCGCACTGGACGAGGAGCCTGGAGCGAGCTGCGGACCCTGCGTGGGCCAGGTCTGGACCTGCGTCGACGGCGGGGAGGCACTCGACTGCCCGGCGGGCGGCAATGCGTGCGGGGGGTGCAGCGCCCTGGGGGCCGAGCCGGAAACCCCCTGCAACACCTGCGGAGATTTCTGGGTCTGCGACGGCGAGGAAGCGGTGCGGTGCGACGAGGTGCTGAACGCATGCGGCGGCTGCGAGGCACTCGACGGGACGTTCCATGCACCGTGCGGGACCTGCGGCAGCGGCCGCCTCGAGTGTGACGGAACCGACGCGCTGCAATGTGTCGGCGACGAAGGCGACGACGCCCTCGTGCCATGGTACGCGGACTGCGACGAGGACGGCTTCGGCGACCCCGGCATCTCGCGCCCGGGCTGCCCCGACACCCCGCCGTCAGCGAGCAATGACGCATGTGGCTGGGTCCTCAACGACCGGGACTGCGACGACTCGGACGCCACCATCAATCCGGACGCTTCGGACGCGCCGGGTCCTCCGTTCGTGGACCGCAACTGTGACGGCGTGGACGGGGACGCCTCGGTGGGCGTGTTCGTTCACCCGGAGGGGGACGACGACGGAGACGGGACACGGGCCGCACCGCTCGCGACCCTCGGCGCGGCCCTCGCCCTTGTAACGAACGACGGCACGCGCAACACGATCTTCCTGGCCGAGGGCACCTGGACGCTGTCTCGAACGGCCCTGCCCGGCGGGGTGACCCTCCTCGGCGGCTACTCGGCGAGCAACTGGGGCGAACGGAGCTTCGACAACGAGAGCGTCCTCCAGTTCTCCACTCCGGTGGGGTTCGTCATCGACGGAGCGACCTCCCCCGTCCTCGTTCAGGGCGTGACGGTGCGCACATCGAATGGCACCAATGCCCAACCGAGCAGCGTGGCGATCGTCGTGCGCAACACGACGGCGACGGTGCGCATCGAACACAACCGGCTGGAAGCCGGCCGCGGTGTGAACGGACGCAACGGGCAGCACGGGTCCGGCGGTGAAGCGGGATCAGCAGGGGCTGGCGGGCGCTCGGGAGGAGACAGCGGCACGGGAGGCGACGGAGCATCCGCGACCTCGTGTGGGCCAGCCGGCGGCAGAGGGGGCAACGGCGCGAACGGCAACAACCGGGGTGACAGTGGCACCGACGGGCAGGCCTCGTCTGGGGCGAGCGGCGGAGGGGGTGGCCAGGGCGGTGGGGGCGAAGCGGGGTGCGGAAGAGGCGACTCGGGCGGTGCCGGGCAGGCCGGTGGACAGGGGGTCGAGGGAGCGCCTGTGTCCGTGGCCGGCAACCAGGCCGCCGGGGCCCTTTCGGGCGTGCAGTGGCGCGCAGGTTCCGGTCTCGACGGCAACGACGGAGGAGCGGGTGGCGGCGGTGGCGGTGGCGGTGGCGGCGGCGGTCGCAACTGCATCGGGGTCAACCGGCGCGGCGGTGGCGGCGGCGGTGCAGGCAGCGGAGGTTGTGGCGCGAGTGGCGGACTGGCGGGTGAGGGGGCAGGAGGTTCGTTCGGGATCATGCTGTCGGCCACCGGGCTGGTCGTGGTGGTCGACAACGAGATCGAGACCACAGGCGGGGGCACGGGGGGACGTGGCGGGAATGGGGGTGCCGGCGGCGCAGGCGGCGCAGGCGGCGCAGGCGGCAGCGGGCAGGATGCTGCCGGCGGTGGTGGTGGGGCCGGGGGAGCGGGGGGAGCAGGGGGCCTTGGAGGTGCGGGAAGCGGAGGCAGCGGCGGCGCGGGCGGGGCGAGCGTGGGCATCCTGACCGTGGACACCAGCGGCCTCTCGGCCAGTGGAAACAGTTTCCAGCTCGGTGCGGCCGGGACCGGAGGCGAGGGTGGTCAGACCGGCGGGGACTCGGAAGACACACCGCGCAGCGCCAGTGGCCAGTCCGGAATTCGTCAGGACGTCTTCCAGCGGTGAACGAGGTGCGGACACCACCGATTCGCCCCCGCGGGTGCGGACCCGCTGATGTCGCGTCGCCCGGTGCTCCGGACGCGCCGCCGGGCAGGGAGCCTGCCGCGTCCTCCATGCGTGTTCCTGTCGCTGCAACCGGGACGCTCCCCCAACACCTGTCCATGCGCGCGGGCTGGCTGGTCCTGTCCTTCGCTGGTGCGCTGGCCCTCACGGGCTGTCCGCGGTCACCCGTACCGTCACGAGTTGCTCCCGCCACGATGCCAGCAGCCACGCCAGACCGGGAACACTCCGGTCCGGACAGCCCCCTCGGCCCGGAGGACGACGACCCGACGCGTCGACTGGTCCGTGTGCCGGTCGTGGTGGGTTCCCCACGCCCCGGCATCACGCTGCCGTACTCGCTCGACCGGGTGTACGGGGTCTTCTATGACTGCAGGAGGGGCGGCCGGCATCACCGGGGGCTGGACCTCGGTGGGGTCGGTCCGGACTTCGGGCTGGGCACGCCCGTTCGGGCCATGGTTCGATCCCGCATCACCTTCATCGGTACCCCCGAATCCGATCCACGGCAGTTCGGACGGCGGGACACCCGACCTGGCACCGTCGAACGTCGCGGGCGCGAGCTGCCCCGCAGCGGCTGGCATGGGCCTTACGGTGAGGTCTTCTACTTCACGCGGGACTACGGAAGCTGGCATGCGGGGGTCACCGTGATCTTCGAGGCCCTCGAAAGCGAGATCGCGGGGCATCAGATCCGCTACATGCACCTGGCTGCGATCCACCCCGAGCTGCGGGTGGGGGACGAGGTCGAGGCCGGTCAGGAAGTCGGACTCATGGGCGGCACGGCGGTGATGCGGGATCTGCCTCATGTGCACATCGACATCGAGACGCCGGAGGGACGGAGAGTGGACGTCGCCCCGCTGGTCGGGCTGGAGGCAGACACGCCCCGACGCTGTCGACGCTGACGCGGGGGAGCAGCGCCAGGAGCGGGACGACACGGTTCCGGGCCGTCGGCCGCAGCAGACTTCGCCACCAGCTGCGCCGCACCCCGCGAGACGCCGCACGGTGTCCTGCGAAACCGGTGGGCAGAGGGCATCTCGGCTGCGGACGGAACCCACCCGACAGCTCCGGGGCCGGCGTGGCCTCTCCGGGCTGTGCTGCGTGCGGGGCGATTGTGCGGCTTACCGGTCCAGCGGCGCCACGCAGCGGAATCCGATGGTGGATCGACGTTCGTCCGGGGGGACAGGCTCCTCCCGGGTGATCCGGAGATTCCGGATGTCGTCGACGTAGCTTCCGCCGCGAATGGCGGACGGAGGGTCCGGCAGCTCGTCTCCCCGCGAGGTTCTGCGGGTCCACTCGGCGGCGTTGCCGAGGAGGTTGAGAATGCCTGCGGGCGATGCACCGTCCTCGTAGTCGAAGACCGATGCGGTGAGATCGGCACCGTCGAGCCGTCCGGGGATGGGGAAGCCGGTCATGTCCCGCTCGCCCCAGTTGAGCAGCGCCGGGGTCCAGAACCGGCCCCAGGGCTGCATCCTGTCGTCACCGTGGCGAGCGATCCGCTCCCACTCGACATCGGTGGGCAGGCGCATCCCGACATGCGCGCAGTAGCGCTCCGCCTCGTCGAAGGTCACGCAGACCGCTGGAAGCGCAGGTTGTCGCATTGCTTCGGGAACCCGGCTCCCGAGTTCGAAGCCGCGAAGCGACCAGAACTGGCACTCATCCCAGTTGCGGGGGGCACACGCTCCTGCCCGGGCGCAGTCGTCGAGCTGCTGATTGGAGACCTCATGCCGGTGCACCTGCAGCGCCGGTACGGCGATGTGGCGGAGCGGCAGCTCTCCGATGCGCTCGAAGTGGGCAGGCCTGCACTCGTGATTCGGGTTGTCGGAGAGCCGGAAGCAGAGATTGAGGACAGCTTCCCGGTTGTCGTCGGTGAGCCCGATGATCGCCTCGGTGGCGGGCAGCGTGACTGTCTCGCCGAGCCTCGCTTCCTGGCCGACGGAGAGGTCACTGGCGCCGTCGTCGATGATCTCGGTGGCGGCTTCGGTCCGTTCGACGACGGCCAGAGTGGCCAGGACCGCCGCCGCCATGGCCACGATGACGAAGAGCGCGAGCGGCAGCACGCGGCCCGCATCGATCCGCCGCCGTCCTCCGCGCGCCGCATCCTCCGCCTCGCGAACGGGTTGCAGGTTTCCGGTGAGGGTGGGTTGGTCCGCACGCTGGACCGCGCGCTCGCTCCCCTCGTGGAGCCGTACGAGGTCGTTTCCGGTGAGGGTGGCCCTTGCGGCGTTTCCTCCCGGAGCAATCGCCTGCCCGGCGATGGTCGCCCGGGGTACCTCCGACCGCTGCACCGCCTGCTCGGCCACGGTGGCCTTCGCGCCTGCAGGGGCACTGATGGCCTGCTCGGCCACGGTGGCCGGACGTCCGGCGCCAGGCGGGGTGGCTCGTGCCGACGCGTCGATGGCCGTCTCGACGGCGGTGTGCCGCGGCGCATCGGCGGACGACCCACGCAGCACCCTGGCTCCACGAATTGCGTCCATGGGATTCGCCGGGCGCACCGGGGGTCCGTCGGGTGCGTCATCCGTTGGCCTGTCCCCCACTCCGCTCACCGACCGTCTCTCCGGGGTCGAGACGGGGGAGTCGTCCTCTTTTCTGGACATGGGAAGGTCGGGATGGAGGGAAGTGCAGCGCCGGTGGCCCATGGACCGGAACGGGAGGCAGCGTATGCGCCTGCGGCTCGCCCCGTCAACGGGATGGTCGCTGCGGCGGTGTCGCGGGGCCCGACTGGATTGACAAGGGCCGGCACGACAGGGCAGGATGCGCCCCACGTTGGGCCGGTGCGACAAGGCTCCGACACCGCCTGTGAAATCCCTTCATCGAAGCAACAGGGCCATGATGCGAACTCGACTTCTTCTGCTCTGCGCGGCAGCCGCGCTCGTGGTGGTGGCGTGCGACCGGGGAGAGGCGCCCGCTCCCGAGTCTCCCGCATCGGAGACACAACCCGCGGAAGCAGGTGAGCCGAGCGAGGCCGAGGCGCCCACCGAAGCGGCGGAGGAGGCGGAGGCCCCGACGCAGGAGGACGCGCTGGTCGATGGAGTCTTCCATGCGCACAGCTTCAACATCCGGTTCAATCTCCCCGAGGGCTGGGAGCGAGCGGAGCAGCTGGAGGCCGGGCAGGCCGGAATGGCCGCGGAAGAGGGCTCCCTGGTGTTCACCGGCCCGGAGGAGAGCACGATCCAGATGGTCGTGGCCAACACCGAGTCCATCCAGCTCGTGGACAACAGCTTCGCGGCGCTGAACGACCGGATTTCGCTGACGAACGTGACGCTCGTCCCGGACCGGAGCGAGCGTCGAACGTTCAACGGCATCCCCGGGTACCGGACCGAAGGAGACGCGACCCTCCGGGGCGAGGGCATGCCGGTCTACTTCATCGCCCAGGCACTCGAACTGCCCGGCGATCCCGTCATGGTCACCCTCTTCATCGAAGGGGACAAGTACTTCGAGCACAGCCGCACGATGACGGCCGTGCTCGACTCCATCGAGGTCATCGACTTCCGACGCTGAAGGCGACGCGACGCCCGCCTCGTTCCTTCAGCGCCGGGCGCCGAGACCTCACACCACTCCACTGTGCCGGCGCGCCGTGGCGCAGACGGGCCACGCACGACGCGGCCTTCGCACCTGCGTACCCGAGATCGCTGCCGACGACGAGCCAAGCCCATGTCCGAAGCCCTACGTCCCCTTGCAGCCGCCATCGCCCGCGCCGCCGGGTCCCTCGGCGCCACCCTGACGGAAGACGAGGTCCTGGCGGCACTCGGAACACCGCCTCGACCCGAGATGGGAGACGTCGCCTTCCCGACGTTCCCGCTCGCCCGTGCCCTGCGCAACGCCCCGCCGCGAATCGCGGCGGATCTCGCGGAGGCCCTGCGGACCGAACTCGACGACCTGCCGGATGTCAGCCGCATCGAGGCCGCCGGGCCGTACCTCAATGCCCACCTCGACCCGACCCGGCGAGCGAGGCGCGTGATCGAGCAGGCCCTCGACACCGGCTACGGGCGCAGTTCGGACGGCGTCGGACGCAAGGCAGGGATCGACTACAGCTCGCCGAACATCGCGAAGCCATTCGGTATCGGGCACCTGCGTTCCACGGTGATCGGGAATGCCCTTCGACGGCTGCACGAGTTCCAGGGGTGGCAGGTGACGAGCGTCAACCACCTCGGAGACTGGGGAACGCAGTTCGGAAAGCTGATGGCCGCCTTCGAACGGTGGGGAGACGAAACGGCACTCCTGGACGACCCCATCCAGCATCTCTATCGGCTCTACGTGGACTTTCACCGCGAGATCGAGACCCGTCCGGAGCTGGAGGAGGAAGGTCGCGCGTGGTTCCGGCGCCTCGAGGAGGACGACCCCCGCGCGCGGGAGTACTGGGAACGCTTCCGTACCCTCAGCCTGCGGGAGTTCCAGCGCATCTACGATCGTCTGGGCGTCTCCTTCGACCACTTCTGGGGGGAGGCGTGGTACAACGGGATGCTCGAACCGCTGGTGAACGAGATGGAGCAGGACGGCCTGCTCGTGGAGAGCGAAGGCGCACGGGTCGTGCCACTCGACGATCTCGAACTGCCGCCCTGTCTCATCGTGAAGAGCGACGGTGCGTCCCTCTACGCCACCCGGGATCTGGCGGCCGCACGATATCGCCACGACACCCTCGGCACCGACCGCTTCCTGTACGTCGTGGGAGCGGCCCAGTCCGTTCACTTCCAGCAGGTCTTCGCCGTCCTCGACCGCATGGGACACACCTGGGCGCGGGGCCTGGCGCACGTCCCGTTCGGGATGATTCTCGGGATCTCCACGCGCAAGGGTACGCTCGTCTTCCTCGAGGACGTGCTGGATCGGGGACGGGACCTTGCCCTCGAAGTGCTTCGGACACGTCCCGGACTCTCCGACGAGGAACGGGCGCGGATCGCCGATCAGATCGCCGTCGGGGCCGTCGTCTTTGCCGACCTGTCCCGCAACCGCATGCGCGACTACGAGTTCGACTGGGATCGGATCCTTGACTGGAACGGACGAACCGGTCCGTACCTGCAGTACACCCACGTCCGCCTCGGCTCTCTGGAGCAGACGTTCCGGGAGCGCTTTCCGGGCGTGGAGCCCGGGCTTCCCGACGACCTGAGCTGCCTCGACTCCGAGCATGTGCGGGCCATCCTCCAGCAGCTCGAGCGCTTCCCGACCATCGTGGTCGAGGCCACCCGGGATCTCGAGCCCTCACAGGTCAGTCGCTACCTCCTCGATCTCGCGGAGGCCTTCAATGCATGGTACTCCGGGGGAGAGCGCCTGCTCACCGATGACGTGGCGGCCAGCGCCGCGAGGCTCGCCGTCGCGCGCGCCGTGCGGCAGGTGCTCGGCACGGGCCTCGGCCTGATCGGCGTCCCGCTGCCCGACCGCATGTAGCCCCGCTCCCGACACCGGCGACGATGATCCCCGCCGTACGACTCCTCCCTCTCCTCGTCGCCTGCTGGCTGGTCGCGTGCGGCTCCCCGAGCGAATTCCGTGGCGTCTTCGAGGAGAGCGGTGTCGCCGGAAACAACCGCAGCCACGCCCTGAGGCTCACCCTGTACGAGTTCTCGGGTGAGGTCGGAGGACATGTCCAGTTCTACCGGCTCGGACCCGGGCACAACCCTCCGGACAACCCGTTCTTCATCCCCGAAACGTGCGCATGGTTCGGGCCCGGACCCCGCCGCAATGACGAGTTTCTCCTGAGCGCCGAGGGAATCGAGGGGCTTCCGCTGGTGGCGCGGATCAGCCGGGACGTGGCCGCCGACCGTCTGATCGCAACCTTCACCAGCTCGGGGGGACTTCGGGTACGCGACGACGCGGAAGAGGCGCCGCTCCCTCTGCCCACCGTGGTGGTCTTCGATCGGGTACGCGGTGCCGATGCGGACACGGACTGTGTTCCGGGGGAACCATGACCTCCCGGTGCGCGCCCGCGCGCTCCCGGTTCTCGCTCGTCGTCCTGTGCCCCGTCGTCGTGGCCGTCGCGGCCTGGATGATGCCGGCCGCGGCCTCGGAGCTCCTCCTTCCCATGCCTCCCGGCGACACCCGGCTCCGGTCCGTGGCGGTCGTCGACCCCATCCCCATCTTCGTCGAGCCCGGGCTGTCCCCGGAGGACACGGGGCTGCGCGACCTGCGTCTGCGTGCACTCTCGGATGCGCTGCGCAGGCAGGTGCGCACCGATCCCCGGTACACGCTGGTGGACCGCGACACGGCCCGGGAGCGTCTGGCTCAGCCCATGGACGCTGCCGAGACCGGACTCGAGAGTGTCGCCATGCAGTCCGCCCGGCTCGGTCGCGAGTACTTTCAGTCCTTCAACCTTCGCGCAGCCATCGAACAGCTCGAGGAGGCCATCCAGCTCATGGAACAGACCCGGCTCCGCTGGTCGAACCCGGACGAGGTCGCCGAAGCGTGGCACACCCTCGCCCTGGTGTGGCTTGCGCTCGCCGAGAGCGAGCGGCGCGACCCGGACGCGGCGCGGCGACACGCGGTCCACGCCAGACGCGCATTCCGCGAGGGCTGGCGTGCCTCGCCGGCCCGCCCCTTCGACGCCAACCGCTACCCGACCACAGCGGTGGAAGCCCGCGAGGAGGCGATCATGGAGCTGCTGGCCGAGGACGCCCCGCGGCTGGGGCTGACCAGCGGTCAGGCGCGGCGCCTCTCCGAACGGTTGGGGGCCGAGCTTCTTGTCGAGGCCTGGGGACGAACGGACCGGGAGGGGACGACGCTCCATCTCCGGGTCTGGGACGCGCAGGCCGAGCGCTTCCTGCCCATCCAGCGACTGGAGCTGATGGTCCCGACGACGACGACGGCAGCCGACGCGCTGACCGCGGCACTGTCTCGAACGCTGTGCTGTGTTCCCACTGAACGCGTTCCCCGCGACCCGGGCAACGCGTGGAGTCCGGGACGCCCGTTTCTGGCCATCGCCCCGACCGTCGGGAGCTTCATCGATCGGCCCAGCCGGCGTGTCACGCTCAACACGGGCATCGGGATTCACGTGATGGTTCCGGTCACGTCGGAGTTCGGTCTTGTCGCGGACAGTGCGGTGGAGATCGTCCAGCAGGACCGGGACGGCGACCTGGTCCGGAGGGTGGACACGATCCGGAATGGAGTCGCAGTCCGCATGGGCACCTCGCCCGGCCGGTTCCGGCTGTTCGCGGACGTCGGCGTCGATCTCCTCTATACCGGCCGCGTTCGCGCAACCCGCAACTTCTGGTGCAAGGTCAGCGAGGGCGAGGAGGCCGAGTTCGACCCCTTGCGCTTCTGCCCACCGGAGGCCCTCGTCTCCATCGCGCCCGCCCTGTCGGCTGGCCCGATGCTCGCCCTCGGTGGAGCCCTGCGGCTGGACGACCGGTTCTGGCTCACACTCCGCGCGCGAACCAGCGCCTACGTCGTGCCGTTCGCCAGCGACCGCGCACTCGATCTTCCGATCGCGACCGAACTCGGAGTCGGCTATCAGTTCTGATCGCACCCGGTGGCGCGGTCGGGGTCAGTCCTCGTCGGTCGTGTCGATCAGGTCCTCGCGCTGGATGTCCAGCTTGCGGAGGATGTACTCGACCGACTTGCGGTGCATGTCGGCCATGCGCGCGGCCCGGGAGACGTTTCCTCCCGTGCGACGCAGCAGCGTGGTCCAGTAGGTTCGCTCGAAGGCGTCGATCAGCGCGTTCTTGGCGTCCTTGAAGGGGATGCCGATGTCCACGCGAAGGTGGGCGTCGAGCGATCGGTCGGCGGACGTCCCCTCGTCCTCCAGGCCCGGGTCGCGACCGGATCCGGGCTGGTCGGAGAGGTCGGTGGCGGCGTGGACGCCCGCCGCCGCTCGCGTTCCGTCCGGGCGAAGAAAGCGGGTCTCCAGCCGCGACCCCTCACTGAGGATCGCTGCGCGCTCGACGTAGTTTCGGAGCTCGCGCACGTTGCCGGGCCAGTCCCACGCGCGCAGCTTCTCCATGGTCTCCCAGGAGACGGTTCGGGGGGTTCCATCCGGCGAGGGTGCGGAGCGGGCGAGGAAGTGATGGACGAGGAGGGGAATGTCGTCGGGGCGCTCACGGAGCGGGGGAAGGCGGACGGAGAGCACGGCGAGGCGATAGTAGAGGTCTTCCCGAAACCGGCCGGAGCGGACCTCCTCGAGCAGCGTGCGGTTGGTGGCGGCGACGATGCGGACATCAACCTCCTGAACGGCATTGCTGCCGACGCGCCGAATCTCCCGGCGCTCGAGCGCGCGCAGGAGCTTGGGCTGAAGGTCGGGGTCGAGTTCACCGACCTCGTCGATGAAGAGCGTCCCGCCGCGCGCCTCCTCGAAGGCTCCACGACGGTCCGATGCGGCGCCGGTGAAGGCCCCGCGAACGTGACCGAAGAGTTCGGACTCGAGGAGTTCCCGGCTCACCGCGGAGCAATCGAAGACCACGAATGGACCATCCGCGCGCGGACTCGCCGCGTGGACGGCGTGGGCCACCAGCTCCTTTCCGGTACCCGACTCTCCCTCGACGAGCAGGGTGGCGTCGGTTGCAGCGACGCGGCCGAGAAGACCGAACACCTCGCGCATGGCCCTGGAGGCGCCGATGAGGGCGCCGAATCGATCTCCTGCGCTGAAGACCACCTCGAGCTCGTCGTCGGTGAGCACGAAGCGAAGATCCGTGCGACCCACGCGGAAGACCATGCCATCGGTCAGCCAGCACTCTCCGATGCGCACGCGACCGACCCATGTCCCGTTCTTGGAGGCGAGATCCCGCAGGCGATAGCCGCGCTCGTCCCCTTCGACGACAGCGTGACGTCGGGATACCGCACCGTCGGTGGGGAGCCCGAGATCCGCTTCGGGGCCGGCGCCCACCACGAGAACGCGGCCCCGGGACGGGGCGACCGTCGCACCATCGAGGGTCTCCACGCGAAAGGTACGGAGCCGGACGGCTTCGTCTGCGGGAGGAGCCAGAACGGTTCGGGTCACTTCGGCCATGGATTCCGGTCGAGGAAGAGCAGCGTCGTCTTCCTCCCGAGCACAGCGCGACCGCGGACGCAAGTGGAGACCGGCCGTGCGCCGGGGGGGTGCGGACGGAGTGCCGGCCCACAGCGTGCTGGCGCGAGGCGTCGCGAACGGAGCGAGGACGCTCAGGGACCGCCGCCGCCCCAGTCCACGGAGACGGTCACCGCCCCGCCGGAGGGCACTTCGACGCGGTTGCGCTGTCGCACCCCGAAGTGATCGTTTCGGATCTCGAGCTCGTGACGACCGGGGGCGACCTCGAGCTCCTCGACCAGGCGACGGCTCTGCCGAAGGACCTCACCATTGAGCAGGATGGTGCCGACCATGGGTTCTCGGCTGAAGCGCAGCGTGATCCGCCCGGGCGTGGCGGGCTCCGGCGACTCGCTGCCGGCGGCGGTTGTGGAGGCGGGGGCGCTGGTCGACGGTGGAGGAGAGGGCCTGTCCTGCGTTCGGGGGCGGGCCGGAGGCGAGGACTCGACCCTCGTGGAGGAGGGGTCGGCATCGAGGGCACGGGTGACGAGCAGGTCCCCCCGTTGCAGGGTCAGCACCTCCTCGAGGGTCTCGTGGCCATCGAGGGACATGACGAGGGAGACGGGCACCCCAAGGGGCACGGGGTGGGCGTTTCCGGCGAGGAAGGGTTCACCGTCGTCGATTCGCACGCGCGCCCCTGGTGGGATGCTCTGGAAGACGACTCGCTCCATGCGACCCGCGTCGGCAGCCTCGTCGCTGCCGGACCGGGACGCGTCGGGCGTACGAGAGTTGGTGGTGCTGGGCGGGGTCGTACGCTCGGGTTCGAGTGGGAGATCGAGGAACGCATCCTGCCCGGGGCGCAGGGCCAGCTCGCGTGAGACCGGGACGTATCCATCGAGGTGTACGCGGAGCCGTACATTTCCCGAGGGGATGCGCAGGGTTCGGTCCGTACGACCGGCGTTCTCGCCGTTGAGGGTGATCGACGCCCCCGGTGGGTCGGTGCTGACGTGCAGCGTGGCTGGCCGACTCGGCAGGAGGGCCAGTGCAAGCGCCACGAGGATCAGCGCGCCGGCGAGGAGGAGCGCCCCCCCTCGGCGCGTTCGGCGCGGGTCGCTGTTGCGGGCAGGGGCAGCGGAGGCGACCTGATCCGGCGGGGCAGTCCCCGCGGATCCGTCGAGGTTGACCGGGGGCGGAAGGGTCACCGTTCCCGACCCCTCGCGCAGCGCCGCGGGGGCGGCGCCGAGCGCGCCGAGAGCACCCTCCAGGTCACCGGTGCCCCGCGCGTCTGCCGTGGAGGGTGCGCCCGAGGGGAGGGACTTCGCAAGCCAGGAGCGGAGATCGAGCGCCGTATGGACACGGCCGAGGGCGGCTTGCGCCTCGACGAGGGCGGCAGCGAACTGCGCGGCGTCATCGAACCGTTCCGAGGGATCGACGGCGAGCGCCTTCTCGATCACCGCGGTGATCGTGTCGGGGAGATCGGGTCGCAGGTCGGACAGCGCAGGCCGGGTTCCGGCGCGCGCTCGATCGAGCAGCTCGAGGTCGGACCCATCGCCGTAGGCCCTGCGGCCGGTGAGCAACTCGAAGAGCACGAGTCCAAGGGAGTGGATGTCGCTGCGGCCGTCGGTGGGAGCGCCCCGCGCCTGCTCGGGCGCCATGAAGGCCACCTTGCCCTTGAGCTCACCGGTGAGGGTCGCCTCGATCCGCTCGTTCGCGGCGGCGATGCCGAAGTCCGTGAGGAACACGGCCCCCTCGCGCGACAGCAGGATGTTGGCTGGCGAGACATCCCGGTGGACGACCTCCATGGGCCGCCCGTCCGGGTCGCGCCGGTCGTGGGCGTGCGCGAGCGCAGCGGCCACGTGGGAAGCCACGTGCAGCGCCAGTCCGTCCGGGACCGGTGGGCTGCCGGGGGCGTCGCGCAGCGCGCGGATCACGGTGCGCAGGTCCCACCCGTCCACGAACGCCATGGCGATGAAGGGTGTGCCCTCCACCTCGCCCACGTCGTGGACCGGAACGATGTTCGCATGATTGAGGGTGGCGGCGATCCGGCCTTCATCCAGGAACCGCTGGCGAACGCTGGGGTCGACGGCGAGGTGGGGCAGGATCCGCTTGATCACGAGCTGCCGGCGCCAACCTCCCGCTCCCTCGGTTTCGGCAAGGAACAGCTCGCCCATGCCCCCGTGTCCAAGGCGACGGACGAGCCGATAGCGACCGAAGCGCTCTGTGGAGGCCTCATCACGCGGGGGCACGATGTTCCGGAGGCGGCAGGGGTTCAGAAGTTCGGCGGAAGGCACACCGGAGGCACACTCGCATCCACCACCGCACAGGTCCAGCCCAACCCGCACTCGCGGCCCTGCTCCGGGCTGCACTCCGAGGTGCAGACATCGGCGAGCCCGGGCTCGGCCGGACCCAGGCAGAGTCTGCTGTAGCAGTCCAGGCCGTTGTTTCCGCCGTTGCAGACTTCTCCCATGGGGATGCAGGCGTTGATGAAGCTTCCGCCGTCGACTTCGAGGGCCCCGCAGGTGGAATTCTGCGGGCACTCGGCGGTCGAGGTGCAGGCCCATGTGCAGACGCGTTCCACGCTGATTCCGAACCGCAGTCTTCCCATGCAGATGCCTCCGCTGCAGTTGCCCGGGACCGTGCAAGGGGAGCCGAAGTCCGCCGGGGCGCAGAAGCGTCCGTCGGCGATCTGGCCGCAGATGAGGTTCGCCGTGACGCCGGCTTCCTGACAGTCGCCGAATCCCGTGCAGGGGCGGGTGCAGACCCCGGGTCGGGTCTCCGAGCCGAGGCAGAGCCCCGAACAGCATTGCGCCCGCCGCTCGCAGCTCTGGCCCAGGGTTCGGTCGCCGTCTCCGACGCACTCGCAGCGCTGGTTCAGGCAGATCTGGTCGGGATTGCAGTCCCCGTCGCCCTGGCACTCGGGCTCGTCCTCGCACCGTCCGAGGATGCAGATGCGCCCGCTCCCGCAATCTGCCGTGCCCATGCACTCGGGAGGAGCGGAGATGCACGAGCCCTCGTCGCAGACCTCCTCGGCGGCGCAGTCCCGGTCGCGGACGCAGTCGACGGGGACGCAGGTCCCGCCTTCACAGCGCTCCGCCGTCGCGCAGTCCCGGTCCTCCCGGCAGCCGGCGTCGGTGAGCGGGACGCAGCGCCCGGAGGTGCAGCGCTCGTCGGATGCGCAGTCGCTGTTGCGCACGCACTCCGCGGAGGGTTCGGGGGTGCACGACCCTTCCTCGCACACCTCGCCGAGCGGACAGTCGCTGTTGCGCACGCATTGCGGCGCCGTGTCGGGCACGCAGGACCCTGCCTCGCACACTTCGTCCGAGGCACAGTCCCGATCGTTGGCGCACTCGTCGGACGACGGCGGGACGCAGGCTCCCGCCACGCAGATGTCGCCCCCGGTGCAGTCACCGGTCGTCGTGCAGGTCCCGCTGGTCTCGTCGCCGATGCACCGTCCGGCCTGGCACCGGAGGTCCGCGGAGCAGTCCCGGTCCTCGACGCAGTCCACGTCGGCACAGACGCCGTCGAGACAGATGAGCGCACCCGCGCAGTCGCCGTCGTCGTCGCAGCTCGCGGGCACGGACGGCTCGGGCTCTCCGAACCGGCAGCCCCCGTTGATGCAGGTGAATCCCGGCGGACACTCCGAGGACCGGGAGCACTGGCGCTGCTGCGGCACGCAGAGCCGGTCCTCGCACACCTCGTCTGAGCGGCAGTCGCTGGACGCGGTGCAGCGCGCCGCGAGGACGCAGAGGTTGCTGATGCAGACGTCTCCCCGGTCGCAGTCGGCGGTGCGCTCGCAGCGCAGCGTGCAGGTTCCGAGGTGACAGCGGCGGTCGTCGGGGCAGTCCTCGTCCCCGGCGCAGGGCGTGATCTCGGACGATGCACAGCCGGCGAGGAGAAGGATCGCCCCGAGGAAAAACGAAAGCAGCCGGAAGTCGGAGCGCACCGGCGGGCTCAGTAGTCGGCCTGGCCGCTTCCCGCCCCGCGCTGGGCGGGGACGGCGGCGAGTTCCCGCTCGAGGGCCTCGAAGTCGAACTCTTCTTCGGCCTCCTCCTTCTGTTCCTCGACGACGCCCATCTTGCGCTTGAGCTCCAGGAGGGCTTCGGACGCACCGGCCTCTCCTTCGAGGTCGCGGAACTTCTGGTCGAGGTCGGTGGAGCCCATTTCGGCGGCGAGTTCTGCGCTGGCCTCGGCCTCGGCCTCGATGCGGTCCACCTTGGAGCTCATGCGGTCGAACGCCTCGAAGGCCGAGGTTTCCCCGAAGCCGGCCATCGTCTCCTGGATGCGCTTCTGCGCCTCCGCGCGTCGCTGGCGGGCGATGAGGAGGTCCTTCTTTCGACGCGCCTCCTCGATCTTCTGGTTGAGCTGCCGGAGCGCGGTGCGGAGCTGGTCTGCGGCCCGCTTCTGGAGTTCGTGCTGCTTCTGGTACTCGGCGGCGAGGTCCTGGTGCTGCTGCTTTCGGTTGAGGGCCTCGGTGGCGAGGTCATCGCGCCCGGCGCGGACGGCCATCATGGCCTTCTTCTCCCACTCGGAGGAGAGCTGCAGCTCGTTGTCGAGCTGTTTCTTGAGCTTCTTCTCGTCGGCGATGGAGGCCGCGACCTGCTTCTGCGCCTCGATCATCTGCTCGCGCATGTCGACGATGAGCTGATTGAGGATCTTCTCGGGATCCTCGGCGCGCGAGATGAGGTCGTTGATGTTGGCCTTGATCAGGGTCCCGAGGCGGGAAAAGACGCCCATGGCTGACTCCTCGAAGGTGGCTGGCGCGGGATGCGGTCGTCGCGGAGAGGCTCTAGTTGGCGGCCGCGGCGTCGTTGGAGGGAAGATGCGAGCTGATGCGCGGGTGATGCGTGCTGAGCGCGATGCCGAACGACTCGATCACGGCCTGCAGCTCGTTGAGATCGAGGTTCTCGACCTCGAGCGACTCCACGAGCACGACGGCATCCTCCTCGATCCCGTAGGCGCCGTGCACCATGTCGGCCGCGTTGAGCTCCAGCAGGGTCCGGAAGAGCTCGGCGGAGGGTTCTTCGGGCAGCGCGACGACCTTCACGCGAAAATTGAGCACCGTGCCGGTGCGGTAGACGACGAGGCTCTCGATGTGATCGCTCTCGTCCACGACCACCCACATGGCCTCACCCAGCCGCTCGAACGGAAGCTCGAGCTCGATGAAGAGCGCCTCGATGGCTTCGTTGGTACTCATCGTGTCCTCGTCTCGGGCCATGGTTGCGAATCGTGTGCGGGCCACGACGGGGCCCTCCGGCGCGGTCAGCATAGGGAGCGGGTCACCCATCCGTCAACGGTTGCCGGTGGCGATGCCATCGAGGTCCTTCAGCCCCTAGATGTCGAGTTCACACGTGGGCGCCTGACCGGACCACTGGCCGGTGGCGAGACAGATTCGCTCGGTGTCTCCGTCGACGGGCACGAACCCGGCACTGCAGGTGTAGGTCGCCACGCCCTGGAACGTGGCGTCCGGGACGAACACGGCACCGAACAGGGGGGGCGCCAGTCCCCCACAGTCCACCGCCGGGTCGACCGGCACGGTCCGCACCAGTCTCAACCCGATGTAGTCCCGGCGGGTGTTCGGCATGTAGTTGTTGCGCCGTGCGGCCCGGTTCGATTCCGGCCCGAAGGCCCTGCCGGCGCCGCGGACACGGCGGCTCGATCCGGTGGTGGGCACGATCGGATCGACCCCGCCCGCGTTGACTGACTGGAAGGCGTTCCACGCGTGCTGGCTCACGTTGCCGAGCATGTCGTGCAGTCCGAAGGCGTTGGGCAGAAGGGTCTCCATGGGCTGGGTCTGCCCGGAGCTGTTGCAGGTGATCCATGCGATGGGATCATGCACCGGGGACGGGCAGCTCGTCGAGGTGATGTCGCCGTTGTAGGTGGCGGTCGTGGTCCCGCCCCTCGCCGAGACCTCCCACTCCGCCTCGGTGGGCAGGCGGTATCCCGTGCACTGCTTGCCGACGAACGAGGCACTGCTGCAGGTGAACGCGCCCGAACAATTGCTCGTGCCCGTGCATCCCCCGCCCACGCCGGCCTGTCCTGTCCCTGTGCCACATCCGTCGAGCGCGTAGCACGGCTCCAGCCCTTCCAGAATGCTGACCGCGTTCGCGAAGACGACCGCCTCCCACCAGCTCACCCGCTCGACGGGGCACATCGGGTCCGTGCACTGACCATCTCCGCTCGCGCCGTACCGCGACGGGTCCGTGCCGAACACCGGGGTGGGCGTGGACCAGCCGGACATGATTCTGTCCTCGGGGGCGAGCGCGTTCCAGGCCGCCATCACCGACGCCCACTGCCCCTGCGAGACCGATGTACGCTGCACGAGCAGGTTGTGCGTCAACGTGACGTTCACCTGCCCCTCCGCGGCGGCGTTGCGGCCGATCTCGCCCTCGGGCGAGCCGATGGTGCTCGACCCGGGCGGAACCCACTGGAAGGGCATGACGGAGCTGCCCCAGCCCGGACTTGGCGAACAGAAGCGATGATCCGTGTCGGTCGGGCACCACTCCCGGCCTCCGCACGCCCCGTCGTCGAGGCAGGGGGTGCCCAGAAACGATGGACAATCCGCCCACTGGGGTCTCGAGTCGGGCAGCGTCCACGCCAGGGCCCCCACTGCGAAGCCGGACGGCTCCTCGGCGATCAGCGGCACGCACCAGCGGCTCAGGTCCTGGTTGAAGGCGCTCGCACCACCGAACATCAACGGCATCGAGATCACGCCGGAGGTGTCCCACGAACCGATGTCCTGATCGAAGCTCGTCGCGTTCCGGAACATGCGCAACATGCTCGTCACCCCGGACGTGTTCCAGCTCCCGATCGGCTGGTTGAACGAGGCTGCGCCCTCGAACATCATCGACAGGTCCAGCGGTCCACCCAGCGTCCACCGGTCGAGCGGCTGATCGAAGCTGGTGGCGTTCCAGAACATGCCGAGCATCGAGTTCACCCGGGACACGTCCCAGTCGTTCAGGTCCTGGTTGAACGACGTCGCTCCCTCGAACATCTGCTGCATGTCGAGGGCGCGCGACACGTCCCAGCGCCCGATGTCCCGGTCGAACGACGTGGCATTTCGGAACATGAGCGGAAAGAACAGCACGTTGCCCGTGTCCCAGTCGCCGATGTCCTGGTTGAAGGACGGGAACTCGGCGAACATGGCAGACATGTCCATCACGCTGCCCGTCTCCCACCCGGTGATGTCCGCCGTGAAGCTCTCGGCCCCGCGGAACATCTCGCGCATGCTGGTCGCGCTCAGGGTCTCCCAGCCGCTGATGTCCTCGTCGAAGTTCGTCGCGCCGTGGAACAGTCCCTCGAAGCTGGTCACCCCGGAGACGTCCCAGGCGAGCATGGAGGGAGCCGAGGTGAGGGACGTGCAGTCACGGAAGGCCTCGCGAAGGTTGGTGGTGCCCGTGAGGTCCAGGGGGTCCGTCGCGGACATCTCCATGTTCTCCGCTCCGCGGAAGTACATCCCCATGAACCCGAGCCGGAGGGGACCCCAGGACTCGATGTCGAGGATCTTGAGCCGGTCCCCGGTGTTGTTGAAGCGCCAGCCTTCGATATCGCCGCGGATCGTGACGGTGGTTTCACCCGGATCGGCGAAGGTGTGCGCCGTGGCAGCTGCGTCCCACGCGGTCACATGGGCCCGGTGCCCGTCCCCCCACTCCACCACGAAGTCGTAGCTCCCCGAGGAGAGGAGGGGCAGCACGATGCGATCGTCCGGACTGGAGCCGTCGCTGGTGTTCCGTGTGTCCCAGCGGGTCACGAAGGGAATCCCCCCGTCGCATACCCCCGAATCGCAGGCATGAAACGCCTCGCAGTCCGTCGAGGTGACACACGCTCCACCGTCGACCATTCGGCACTGACCGAAGACCACGTCGCAGCGACCGGCGGAGCAGTCGTCGTCGTCCGCGCACGCATCGCCGATCCCGGGGCCCGGCGCGCCACAGGTTCCCACCTGCTCGGCAGCGCGGTTCGCGCCGAGGCACGCGTTCTCCCCCCCGCAGTCCGACGTCTCGAGACACGCTCCACCCTCCGGGCTCGGCAAGCAGGCTCCCAGCGTTCCGCCTCCGGCCAGGAAGTCGCCGAGCACGCCGCCGTCGCAGTCGCCGCTCAGGCAGTCCGCGTCCTGGGTGCACCCACTGCCGGCCGCCCCCGTTCCGCAACCGCTGTCCTCGATCCCGTCCCCGTTGTCGTCGCGCTCCGTCCAGCACAGCTCGCGCTGCAGCTCCACCAGCCGTCCGGTCAGCCGAAACGGAGCCGGATCCGTGTCGCCCAGATAGAACATCCACTGGCGCCGGACGACCTCGCCGTCTCCTCCCCCCGCATCCCCGGCCAGCGGACCGTAGTTGAACATCCCGATGCTGGAGTCCGGCTGCAACCGAACGAACTCCCCGGCGTTCGGGTCAAGGTACACCCGAGGCGCCTCGGCCAGATAGGAACGCGCATCGGTGAGACCCACGAAATTGTCGATCAGGATCCACAGGTCCCGGATGTCCTCCCCGGTGTCGTTGCGCACGAGAAAGTCGGTGCAGAACGTGTAGTCGCTCGGCGGCAGGGCCGCCGCACCCGGTCCCCCCTGCGGGAGCGTGCTGAAGAGGAACTCGTCGCGGATGGGCCCGGGCGGGTACCATCCGAAACGGAACTCCGTGCCGTGGTCGTTCCAGCCCGTCGTCCAGAAGTTGCGACAGACCGCCATGTCGGAAGACGTGACCGACGGATTCTCGTCCTGCCAGAAGCGCAGCGTCCCCGCCCGCCGGTTCTCGAAGTCGCCCTCGTCCCGGTTCTGGCGGAGGTTGTCGCGATAGCCCGGCAGCGCGGCGCTCTTCGGCTGCGTGCCGTCGACCATCTCGATGTGCGCGCGCCCGGTGCCCACGTCGACCCAGCCCTCGAACTCCCCCAGCACCCGCATCCCCGGCACGGCCGCCTCGGACGCGAACGGCACGGCGTACCCCAACTCGCGATCCGCGCCCCCCAGAACATCCACGTCCTCCGGCCCGACGCAGTCCGCCACATCCGCTCCTCCCGAACAGGCCATGTCGCCATGCGAGGGCGCGTCAACCACCCCACAGGCGGTCATCAGCACCAGCCAGAACACGAGGACACACCGGCTCATCGACCTGACCATGGAGACTCCATCGGGACCGAGCGACACTGGAACGACCCGGACGCAACATGCCGGGTTCACCGCCTGACGAGGTGGACGTCGACTCTCTCATCGATCGAGAACCGGAGTCAAGGAGCATCCCCGTAGTGTACCACGAACACATCAGAATCGAGGACCGGCCGTCACCGGATCCCCGCGGCACCGAACCGCGCGAATCCCTCCGTCACCGGAACGAGCCGCCCCGAACCCCGCGCACCCAGTCGTCGAGCTCCTCCAGCCCAGGCCCCGTTCCCCGCGCCACACTCCGCAGCGCCGGGGGAGTCTCGCCCGGCCACCACGTGACCGCCGCCTCCGGCACCTCCGCGGTCACCTCCGCCAGCGCGTGTTCCACCCCGGGCATCGCCCAGTCCGGCTCCGTCCTCGCGAGCGACCACGCTCCCCCGTGCCCGCGACGAAGCCGCCTCGCGTACCGCCCCACCTCCTCCGCGACCACCCACCAGCGCCCCGCCTCGCCCGCATCCCACCACCCCTCCACCGCGTCCCGCCAGTCCCGGAGCCCCGTCATGCGCACCATGTCCTGCGCCACCACCACGTGCAGCCGCGGCTCCGGCCACGGCGCCGGGGACGGAACATCCCTCCACACCAGCACCACCTCGACCTCCGCATCGAAGCGCCCCCCCAGCCACGCCTCCAGCGCAGCGGGTGAGGAAGCCCCGAGCAACCAGTCAGCCCTCATCGCTCCCGCCCGCCTGCTCCAACCGCGACGACAGGCGCTTCACCTCGTCCCGCAGCCCCTCCACCTCGCGCACCAGCGAGCCCACGAGCTGCGCAATGGGATCCGGCAGGTTCGCGTGGTCGAGCTGTGCCTCCAGCGACGGCCGACCCGTCTTCACCGCCTTTCCGGGCACACCCACCACGGTCGTTCCTTCCGGAACATCTCGAATCACAACCGAATTCGATCCCACGCGCGCCCCATCCCCGATGTGGATCGCCCCGAGCACGCACGCGTTCGTGCCCACCACCACCCCCCGCCCCAGCGTCGGGTGCCTCCGCGTGGGCGCGAGGCTCGTGCCGCCGAGCACCACGCCCTGGTAGAGCAGGCAATCGTCGCCCACCACCGCCGTCTCCCCGATCACCACCCCCATCCCGTGGTCGATGAACACCCGGCGCCCGAGCCGCGCCCCGGGATGAATCTCCACCCCCGTCAGGAACCGGTTCAGGTGCGCCACCATCCGCGGCGCGAGCACCAGGCGCCGGCGCCACATCAGGTTCGCCACCCGGTGCATCCACAGCGCATGCAGCCCCGGATACACCAGCACCACCTCCAGCGCGTGACGGGCCGCCGGATCGTGATCGAGCACCGCCTGCACGTCCTCCGACACCTGCCGCACGAAGCCGAGCAGACCCGGGTCCCCTTCGGTCGGCGGGCTCAGGCGAACCCGCGGGCGCTCCTCCTCCCCCTGGTCGCGGTTCGCCTTCCAGTCGCGGAACGAGAAGATGCGCGCGGGGGGAGCCATGGCGGATTCTCCGGAAGGAGCGAGACGAAGCGGGGACGGCCAGCCCGGGAGAGGATGCCTCCCCAGGGCGCCGGGATGCGCCTTCGCGGCGCGACTACTTGAACAATGGCGTCGAGAGGTACCGCTCCCCGCACGAACACACGACGGTCACGAACGTCTTCCCGCGGTTCTCCGGCAGCGCCGCCAGTTCCAGCGTCGCATGCACGTTCGCACCGCTCGAAATCCCCGCGAGGATCCCCTCCTCGGCCGCAAGCCGACGCGCCATCCGGAACGCCAGATCCCCGCGCACCGTCCGCACCTCGTCGAGCAGGTCCAGATCCAGGTTCCGCGGAATGAACCCCGCCCCGATCCCCTCGATGGGGTGCCCCCCGGGCGGCTTGCCGCTGATCACCGACGACGTCTCCGGCTCCAGCGCCACCACCCGCACCCCCGGCCGACGCGCCTTCAGATACCGCCCCACCCCGGTGATCGTGCCCCCCGTGCCCACCCCTGCCACGAACACGTCCACCTCCCCGCCCGTGTCCTCCCAGATCTCCGGCCCCGTCGTCGCCTCGTGCGCCGCAGGGTTCGCCGGGTTCTCGAACTGCTGCAGGATCAGCGCATCCCCGTGCTCGCGCGCCAGCGCCCGCGCCTTCTCCACCGCCCCCATCATCCCGAGCGGCCCCGGCGTCAGCACCACCTCCGCGCCCAGGTGCGCCAGGAGCTTCCGACGCTCCAGGCTCATCGCGTCCGGCATCGTCAGGATCAGCCGAAGCCCACGCGCCGCCGCCACGAACGCCAGCGCGATGCCCGTGTTCCCGCTCGTCGGCTCGATCAGCACCGTCTCCGGCGTCAGCGCATCCCGCGCCACGGCATCCTCGATCATCGCACGGCCGATCCGGTCCTTCACGCTCGAGAGCGGGTTGAAGTACTCCACCTTCACCAGAACCCGCGCGTCGAGCCCCTCCGTCACCCGGCGCAGCTCCACCAGCGGCGTCCGCCCTATCGTCTCCGTGATCGATCCGTACACTGGCATGGCAGCACTCCCTGTGCGCCCGGCCCCCGCGGACCGAGTCCCTCCCCACAGCCTCTATCGCATCCCCCCCCCGGCGCAACCAATTCGGCACCCCCCTCCCCGCTTCCCCGGCCCCACCCATGTGCGGACGCTACAGCCTCATCCTCTCCCCCGACGAGCTCGCAGACACCTTCGACGCCACCTGGGACGACGCACACCCCCCGGAACCCACCCCCCAGGTCGCCCCCACCGACATCGCCCCCATCGTCGTCCTCGACCCGCACCACACCACCCCGGGCACCTCCGCGGACGCCCCCGACCCTTCCGCGACGGACCACCATGACTCGACCGCTTCCCCACCCCCGGCGCGCAGGCTCCTGCGCTCGGCCTCCTTCGGCTGGCAGGTGCCGTGGCAACGCTCCGGGCGACTGCTCAACGCCCGTGCCGAAGGGGTCACCCACCGCCGCACGTTCCGGGACGCCGTCGCCGATCCCGCGCGGCGCTGCCTCGTGCCCGCATCCGGGTGGTTCGAGTGGCAGCGGCGCGGCGCGGACCGGCAACCATGGCATCACCGCACCGGGAACCGGCAGCCCCTCGCCTTCGCCGCCCTCCTCGCCCCGCTCCCGCCCCCACCCACGACCCAGGCCGACCTCTTCGGCCAGACCCCACCCGCCCCCACCCACGCCTTCTGCATCCTCACCCGACCGAGCCCGCCACCCCTCGACCGCATCCACGATCGCATGCCCCTCGTCCTCGACCCGGCGCAGGCGACCGGCTGGCTGGAATGCACTGTTGCGCAGGAAGACCTCGCACTTCTGCTCCCGCGTCGCATCCTCCTTGTGGCCGAAATGGTCGACCCCGCCATGGGCAACCCCAGGCATCGCCCCCCCGACCTCCTGACCCCCCGCCACGACGAGACGCTGACATGGGAAGACTGATCGAAGGACAATGGAGCACCCAGTGGTACGACCCCGATGACGACGGACGATTCGTCCGCCCGTCCACCGTCTTCCGCGACCGAATCGAAGCGGGCGGGCGCTTCGCCCCCGAAGCCGGCCGATACCACCTCTACGTCTCCCTCGCCTGCCCGTGGGCCCACCGGACACTGATCGCGCGAGTGCTCAAGGGGCTCGATGACGTGATCTCCGTGACCGTCGTCGACCCGTACATGGGCGATGACGGCTGGACCTTCCAGGACGACGACCCGGACCCGATCCACGGCCACACGTTCCTCCGCGAGGTCTACACCTCCGCGGATTCCGCCTACACCGGCCGGGTCACCGTGCCCGCCCTGTGGGACCGGCAGGAGGGCACCATCGTCAACAACGAATCCCGCGAGATCCTCCGGATGCTCGACCACGGCTTCGCCGGGCTGGCGACCCGCGACCTGGACCTGTGCCCGCCCGACCTGCACGACGAGGTGGAGCGAATCCTCGACGCGATCTACGAGCCCATCAACAACGGCGTGTACCGGGCGGGCTTCGCCGAGACCCAGCAGGCCTACGACGAGGCGGTGGGCGAGGTCTTCGAGGCACTCGATCAATGGGACGCGCACCTGGCGGACCACCGCTACCTGTGCGGGAGCCGCATGACCGAGGCGGACATCTGCCTCTTCACCACGCTGCTGCGCTTCGACCCGGTGTACGTGTCGCACTTCAAGTGCAATGTGCGGAGAATCGCGGACTACCCCCACCTCTCCGGGTACCTGCGCGACATCTACCAGACGCCGGGGGTGGCCGCGACGTGCAGCATCGCGCACATCAAGGAGCACTACTTCCGCAGCCACCCGTTCATCAACCCGACCCGGATCGTGCCCGTCGGGCCGGCGCTCGACCTCGACGCCCCGCACGGCCGGGCCTGAGCCGGGCCCCGCCCCGGATCCGGTGGTCGGTCAGAGGATCAGCGCCAGCAACACGGCCATGAGGATGATGATCACCGCGAGCCCGCCCACGATGGCGATCATCGGCAGACCGCCGGGGCCGGCCCCGGACCTGACCGGGGCGTTCAGGGGCGGCTGTGGCGGGGACTGCTGAGTCGTGGCACTCTTGCGCGCCGCCTCGGCGGCGTTCTGCTTCGCGGCGTGCGCGAGCATCTCGCTGGTCACGCTGAGCGCGACGGTCTGCTTGCCGAACGGCGTCCCGCAGCTCGGGCAGAGGCCCTCGTCCTCGTCGGGCAGGAGAGCGCCGCACTTGGCGCAGGTCTTGTCCATCATCGTCATGCTGCTCCGTGGGGGGACGACTCCGCAGGGGAAGGTCGGGTCCGGGACCGCCGGTCCGCACGCGCGGGCGTCGTGTGCCTGCTCCACCGGGTTGCCATCGCCACCGTTCGACGTCAAGACGCCCAGCGGCCCGGGTTGACCGGATTCTCGCACGCCAGGCGATCCATGTCCCGCACCGTCCTCGAGCTCCTGCGCCTCACCACCCGCTGGCTGGGCGAACGCGGCTGCCCCTCGCCCCGCGTGGACGCCGAGGTGCTGCTCGCCCACGTGCTCGCCCTGCCGCGGATGGGGCTGTACACGGCGCACGACCGCCCGCTCGACGACGCGGAGGTGGACCGGTACCGGGCGCTGGTGCGCCAGCGGGCGGAGGGCGTTCCGGTGGCGTACCTGACGGGGACCCGCGGGTTCTGGACCCTGGATCTGGCCGTGGACGAGCGCGTGCTCATCCCCCGGCCCGAGACCGAGCAGCTCGTGGAGGAGGCCCTGCGGCGGGTGGGGGAGCGGCGCGCGGCGGCCTGGCGGATCGTGGACGTGGGGACCGGGTCCGGCGCGCTCGCCCTCGCGCTGGCCGCGGAGCTGCCCCATGCCCGCGTGCTCGGCATCGACCTGGACGAGGACGCGCTGGCCGTGGCGAGGGCGAACGCGCACCTCGTGCCCGACCCGGATCGCATCCGCTTCGTGCGCGGGGATCTGCTCGCGCCCCTGCGCGAACACCCGCGGCGCCCGCACCTGATCGTGAGCAACCCGCCGTACATCGCGGCCGGGGACCCCCGCGTGGAAGCGGACGTGCACGGACACGAGCCCCATGGCGCGCTGTACGGCGGGGACGACGGCCTCGACATCATCCGGCGCCTCGTGCCGCAGGCGGCGGCGATGCTCGCTCCGGGAGGCTGGTTCCTGATGGAGATGGGCACCGGACAGGGCGACGCCGTCCGGAGCCTCGCCGCCCCGCACTTCGCCGAGGTGGGGGTGCTGCGCGACCTGGAGGGTCATGACCGGGTGCTGTGGGGGGAGGCCGCGGGGGCACTGGAGCTCGGCGAGGAGCCGTCTTCGGAGGCGGCGGTGGACGCCGGGGATGCCGGCGCGGATCGGGGGGCCGGATCGACCGAGGAGGCGCGCGCCGGGAGCGGAGCTGCGGCGGCGGGCGTTGAGCCGGAGGATGGCGATGACCCGCCGGAAGAGGGCGGCGACCCCACGGCATCGACGGGACCTGCGCCGGCGGTGGATGCGGCGGGGCGCCCGCTCCCGGTGGTCGATCTGCAATCGCTGTGATCGCGGCGGAGGCGCGCCGGCGGGCTGCTGCCGTGTGGCCGAGGGGACGGCTCGGGACCGCTCGGGTGCGCCGAGCGGGGCAAGGCGGAGCGGATGGCGTGGGGCCGCTCGGGTGCACCGCGCGGGGCATGGCGGAGCGGACGGAGTGGCCGCTCAGGTGGGCCGAGCGGGGCGTTCGGCGAGGAGGTGGTCGAGGAGGGCCTCGGCGTCGGTGGGTCGCACGTGGCGGTGGAAGCGTCCGGCGGGCCACGCGGCGACGGTGGTGCCTTCGGCGTGGCACCAGCCGAGGCAGCCGGTGGGTGTGATCTGGACTTCGACGCGGAGGCCGCGGCGGCGGGCGGCGGCGCGCAGGGCGTCGAGGACCTCGCGCGCGCCGTTGGGAGCGCAGGAGGGCAGGTCGTCGGGCGGGCGCTCGTTGGTGCACACGAGGACATGGAGTCGGGGCCGGTAGTCGAGGGTCTCCATGGCGTTCCGGGAGGAGGTGGGGGGAGGTGGCCCGGAGGCGTGCGACGCGGGATACGGCGGCGGGGGACGTGACGCAACCTGTCACGGAGGGGGAGTTGCGTGGGGCGTGGGAGTCGACGTAGTCGTGGGGGGAGGCCGGGAGTGCCCGCGGAGGTCCCTGGCGCGGTGACTTGAAGACCGATGACGGGACGGCGCGTGGCGGTTCCGGAGGAGCAGGAGAGCATGGCCGAAGACATCACGTCGACGTTGAAGGAGGAGCGCCGTTTTCCGCCGCCGGCGGAGTTCTCGGGGCGCGCCCGGGTGCGGAGCATGGAGGAGTACGAGGCGCTGTACCGGCGTGCGGAGGAGGACCCCGAAGGCTTCTGGGCGGAGCGTGCGCAGGAGCTGCTGACGTGGGATCAGCCCTGGGAGCAGGTGCTGGACTGGCAGCCGCCGCGGGCGCGGTGGTTCGTGGGGGGGCGGCTGAACGCCTCGGTGAACTGCCTGGACCGGCACGTGGCGACGTGGCGCCGGAACAAGGCGGCGATCATCTGGGAGGGAGAACCCGGTGAGGTGCGGACGCTCACGTATCTGCAGCTCTGGCGGGAGGTGTGCCGGTTTGCGAACGTGCTGCGCAAGGCGGGGTGCGAGGCGGGGGATCGGGTGGTGCTGTACATGCCGATGGTGCCGGAGCTCGCGGTGGCGATGCTGGCCTGTGCGCGGCTGGGCGTGACCCACAGCATCGTGTTCGGGGGGTTCAGCGCGTCGGCGATCCGGGACCGGGTGAACGACGCGGGTGCGAAGGTGGTGGTGACGGCGGACGGCGGGTGGCGCCGCGGGGGGATCGTTCCGCTCAAGGACAGTGTGGACGCTGCGCTGGAGGGGGACGCGTGCCCGAGCGTGGAGGGGGTGATCGTGCTGCGCCGGACGGGGCAGAAGGTGGCGATGGAGCCCGGGCGAGACATCTGGTGGCACGAGCTGATGGAGACGGTGGACGCCACGTGTCCGCCGGTGAGTGTGGACAGCGAGCATCCGCTGTTCATCCTGTACACTTCGGGGACGACGGGGAAGCCGAAGGGCGTGGTGCACTCGACGGGGGGGTACCTGCTGGGGACCGCGTGGACGAGCCGGATGGTCTTCGACCTGCGCGAGGAGGACACCTACTGGTGCACCGCGGACATCGGGTGGATCACGGGGCATTCGTACATCGTGTACGGCCCGCTGGCGAACGGCGCGACGACGGTGATGTACGAGGGAGCGCCCAACTGGCCGGAGCCCGACCGGTTCTGGGACATCATCGAGCGCCATCGGGTGAACATCTTCTACACGGCGCCGACGGCGATCCGGGCATTCATCCGGTGGGGAGACCGGTGGCCGCTGAAGCACGACCTGTCGAGCCTGCGGCTGCTCGGAACGGTGGGCGAACCGATCAACCCGGAGGCGTGGATCTGGTATCACCGGGTGATCGGGAAGGCGAGGTGCCCGATCGTGGACACCTGGTGGCAGACGGAGACGGGGGCGATCATGATCTCGCCCCTGCCCGGGGCGACCCCACTCGTGCCGGGCTCGGCCACGCGCCCCCTGCCGGGGGTCATCGCCGACGTGGTGGACGGGGACGGCCAGCCCGTCGACGGGGATCAGGGCGGCTATCTGGTGATCCGCAAGCCGTGGCCGTCCATGATCCGCGGGGTTTGGGGGGATCCCGAGCGATTCGAGAAGACATACTTCTCGCAGGTGCCGGGGACGTACTTCGCCGGAGACGGGGTCCGCCAGGACGCCGAGGGCAACTTCTGGATCATGGGGCGGATCGACGACGTCATCAACGTGTCCGGCCACCGCCTGGGCACGATGGAGATCGAGAGCGCCCTCGTGTCGCACCCGGCCGTGGCGGAAGCCGCCGTGGTAGGCCGGCCGGACGACCTCAAGGGTCAGGCCATCGTGGCCTTCGTCTCCCTGACCGGCGACAGCGATCCATCGCCAGCCCTCGGCGAGACCCTGCGCGCGCACGTGGCCGCGGAGATCGGGGCCCTCGCCCGACCCGAGGAAGTCCGATTCACCGACGCGCTGCCCAAGACACGCTCGGGCAAGATCATGCGCAGGCTCCTGCAGGACATCGCCGCCAATCGGGACACCCGCGGAGACACCACCACCCTGGAGGACGCCACCGTCCTCGACCGGCTGCGCAAGAAGTGGGACGAGCGGTAGGTCGCGTGCCCACCGGACGGCCGGGCTCCGGCCGGGACCCCGGGGAGAGGCCACGACCGAACACGCGGCGGATGCACAATCTTGACGCTGCCTCCGCCCCTCTGATAGCGCTCGCTGGCGGTCCCCGCGCAAGCGAAGGACGCCGACCGTGCCCTGGCCCGCACCGGCGAAACGCCCGCTCGGGTCACCCCCGAGAGGCCCGACGTGAAGGATTGCCGCGTGATGCACAACCCTCCCCATTCAGCCCATGCCCGCTCGCTCGTCCGGCGCACCCTCCGGGTGCTCGCCGTGGCCGCGCTGGCCCTCGTCAGCCTGCCCGGCAGCGCTGCTGCCGGAACCAACGACATCACCCTCGGCCGGTTCGGCGAGTGCAACGTCACCGCGAACAGCCGGTGCTTCGGCGTCATCGTGAACGAGGAAGCCTATCGCCAGCTCAGCCGCGACCTCGGGCTGCTCACCCAGCCGCGCAACGCTGCACCGGCCGGCACCCTCGGCACCGCCGGCTTCGCGTTCCGCATCGACCACAGCTTCCACACCATCGACGCCCAGTCCGAAGGGTGGCAGCTCGGCCGCGTCACCCCCTCCGACGACGACCTGCTCCACACCTCGCACTTCCACGTCCGCAAGGGCCTGCCCTTCGGCTTCGAGATCGAGGGCTCCGTCGGCCACCTCTGGGGAAGCGAGATGATGACCGTCGGCACCGGCATCAAGTGGTCGCCCCTCGAGGACATCTACTGGCCGGCGCCCGACCTGTCCTTCCGTGGCTCCGTCGGGACCCTCCTCGGCGTGCCCACGATGAACGTCACCACCATCGGCGCCGATGTCCTCCTGGGCACCCGCGTCGGCGTCGGCCACGTGATGACCATCAGCCCCTGGGCCGGCTACAGCCTCGCCGCCGTCGTCTCCTCCACCCGCATGCTCGACGCGGACCCCGAGGTGCGACGACCCCAGACCGACGCCGGCGCCAGCAGCTACTTCTCCGAGTTCGTCTTCGGCACCGACACCGAGCTCGTGCACCGCGCCACCCTGGGCCTGCACTTCCAGTTCACCGTCGCCACCCTCTCCTTCGAGGCGATGCTCGGCGACAGCGACGTGCAATCCTACACGCTCTCCCTCGGCGCGGAGTTCTGAACCCACCCGCGCCCCGGATGCCGCGTGGGACGGGGACGTCCTGTGCGAGGTCTCCCTCGGCGCGGAGTGCTGAACCCACCCGCGCCAGCCGCGACGTGGAGAACGCACGACCGGAAGCGCGTTCCACTCGTCGCCCGGCAGCGCAGCGAGGTCCGCGGGACGCGGGTGTCCCCTGTGCGGAGCCTTCGGCGAGCGCGTTCTACTCGTCGCCCGGCAGCGGGGAGTGGTCTCCGGGGCGCGGCACGCTGGCGTAGCCGTTGCGCTGCAGGATCCGGTGGGTCCACTCGAGCTCGCGCCGCAGCCTGCGGTTCTCGCGCTCGAGGCGCTCCACCTTTCCATCGAGTCGGTGCAGCATCTCGTAGAGGTGGGGGACGTGAGTGAGGGAGTCGACGGCGGTCCGGAGGCGGTCATCGAAACCGGCCTGCATCTCGTCGATGGTCCGCTGGGCATTGTCGACGAAGTCTCTGAGGGGGGAGCGGTTCTCCTCGCCGAGGGCCTCTCCGCGTCGACGGATCCGATCGACCTGGCGCTGCGCATCCTCGCGGAAATCGTTCACGGGGCGACTGAGCCGGGCGATGAGGTCCGACGGGGAGCGGATCATCATCTGGAGGGTCTGGAGCGGGAACGACCGTCGGGTCTTCTTCTCTTCCTCGAGAACGATCTGGGCGAGGGTGACGGAGGTGAGATCCTCTCCGCTGCGGTTGTCGATGATCTGGATGTCCTCACCGTCGCGCACCATGACGGCAATCTCCTCCAGCGTCACGTAACAGCTTCGCTCGGTGTCGTAGAGCTTGCGATTGGTGTAGCGCTTGATGAGCTTCATGTGGAGACCGTGCGGGAAATGCTGGGTGGGGGCCGGTCCTCCTACCCCGTGAGGACCTTCGCCGACCATGATGTGCCAGGTTCGTGACTACGCGTGTTGAAGGCGCTGGTCAAGCGGGCTTGACGCAACGCGTCCGACCGTCGGCGCGGACCTTGCTTCGGCGGTCGGGGCTGCCCATCTTGCTGTGGGGGCCGGGGAGCCCGAACCACGAGCATCCGGACGATGAGCGACTCGGGAGAGGACAGCCGCCAGGATCCGCACGAGGCGGAGACCTGGCTCCTGCGGGTGCTGAGCGTGGCCGACGCCCCGCTGCGGCGGACGCAGGTGGATCGACACCTCCGGCTGGTGGAGGCGGACGTGGCGGCGCTCCATGTCGATGCGCTGCTTCATCGTGCGGTGCTCGGTGATCCGGATGCGTCGGAGTTCGCGCTCTCGCTGGCGGAGGCGGTGGATCGGGCGGACGAGGACGGGGTGCTCGGCCTGCGGGTGGAGGCCATGAACCTGCATGCCCGTCGGCATGGGCTGCACGGGGTGGGGTGGTTTCTGCTGGACCCGCCGCCGGCGCGGCAGCCGGGGGATCGGGTGACGGCGACACGGGAGCAGATGCGGGAGCCGCTCGGGGTTCGGCGGGCGCGGGCGTCCGGCTGGCATCCCCAGTATCTGGAACGGCTTCTCCACGACGAGCATCCGCTCGTCGTGGAGCGGCTGTGCGCCAATCCTCGGATTCTGCCGCAGCACATCATGACGGTGGTCACGCGGCGCCCGACCCGCGCGCAGGTGCTGCGCACCGTGGCTCGGGAGCCGCGCTGGTTCCGGAGCATGGACATCCGGTTCGCGATGGCGAGCAATCCGTTTGGTCCAACAGGTCTCGCCCTGCGCATCCTGCCCACGCTCTCGGCGCCGCTGCAGCACCGGCTGATGAACGCCAACGACGTTCACCCGGCCGTTCGCCAGGCGGCCTGCTGGTGGCTCGAGGCCCGGGAGGGGCGCACGGGACCGGCCCTGCCCTGGCGCGAGGACACGGGGCGACGGCCGCCTTCCCCCTGATCCGGGCCGGACGGGACCCGGGCCATCCGGCGCCCGGGGGCGGGCCCGGTCCGGCCTACTGCTGCGGATCGTCGTGGGTAGCGCGGATCACGGCCGAGGCGAGCTTCGGCATGAGCCCGACCCCGAAGACGATGCCGATGAGCAGGAGGGTGAACAGCCACTCGTCGAGGGTGAGGTAGGCCATGGCTGGGGTCCTGGGCGGGTTCATCCTCCGACGATGGCGCGGGGGACGAGGATGAGGATGTCGTAGATGGCGTGGGCGTAGACGGCCACGGCGAAGCCTCTCCAGAGATAGAGGACGCCGAGGAAGATGCCGAGGACGAATCGGAACATGAAGCTCCACACCTGCCAGGACTCCATGCCGATGGGCACGTAGTGGAAGGCGGAGAAGATGACGCTGCTGAGCACGAGGGCGGTCGCGAGGGCCACCCAGGGGCGCCATCCGAGGCGCCTGAATCCCCAGAGCATGCCGCCGAGGAGGATGAGCCGGAAGAAGAGCTCTTCCCACGCGCCTGCGCCGAGGCTGAGGACGAAGGCGTCGAACACGCCCATGGCCGGCAGCCCGGTGGCCGCGGGGATGGCCTCGAGACCGGCGGCGAGGGGGGGGCGGAATCCGAGCTGGAAGAGCAGGTTTCCTGCGAACAGTCCCATGACGACGGCCCACGCGGTGCTCTCGACGATGAGGAGGGCCCAGGTGCGTCCGTCGAGGGTTCGCTCTTCGCGGCGCTTGAGGTAGAGCCCCACGAAGACGCCGAGGATCAGCAGGTTGAGCACCGTGTACCCGAGGAGGCTTCCGCCGAGCAGGCGCATCACGGGGCCGGAGAACAGGTCGACACCGTTGCGCCATCCGTCGGTGAACAGGATGCCGATCTGGTAGAGCACGAAGATCGGCGCCGTCAGGATGAGGCTGTTGCCGAATTCCCGGGAGACCCGGTGGTATCGTCGGAGGGCGGACATGGGAGCCACGGGTGCGTGATCAACCGGGGGGTGGGTCGAGCCGGGCCGACACGACGTCGATCCAGGCGGCGAAGGGGGCGGCCAGTCCGGCCCGCCAGGCCTGATGCGGAAAGTCCGCTGGCCGGATCACCTGTTCTCGGACGGGGTCCTGCAGTGCGCCGTGCACGGCGAGGGCGTCGTCGACGGGCGTCTCCTCGAGCCGCGGCCACCGCTCCACCGCCCACGCAGTGAGCATGATGCCGAGCGCGCGCAATGTCATGAACGGTCCGAACTCCCATGCGTATTCCGCGCTGGTGCAGGGGTCACCGCGGCGCGGTTGGCAGGTCGCGACCGGGGGTCGTTCCCGCTCGGGGGTGGTTCTGTCGTTCTCCGGCGGGTCGAGCACCGGAGCGGGCGGACGCCCCGGAAGGGCGCGCCAGAGCAGGTCGAAGCGGTGGGGGTCGAGGCGTCCGGTCTCGGGATCGCGCGGGGAGAAGCCCACTCGATCGAGGCAGGTCTCGATCGCCACAAGGTCTTCGGATGCGTTCGGGACCGCTGCGAGACAGCGCTCGAGGTCGGCGCTCCAGTGGTCACGGAAGAGGTACACGACCCGTTCGGGCACGGGTCCTGCGGCGAAGAGGTGAACGCGGCGCGGATCGTCGCCGTGGTCCTGCTGATGGATGGTGCGGGAGAGGTCGAGCAGCCGGGGGATGTCGTCGGCGGTGGGTCTCCCGACGAGCACGACGATGTCGTGGTGCAGGGTGCCGCGCGCGCCCCGGCCCTCGTGGGCGGAGATCCATGCGACGGCGAAGGGGTCGTCAGGCCGGGCCTGGATGACCCGCTCGGCGACGCGCGGTTGGCGGACGAAGCCGGTCAGGCGCTCGATCAGCGCCCGTTCGACGGTGGCCAGGCTTGCGGCGGGCTCGGTGATCCGCGCGTCGGCCGGGAGGGGCCAATCGAACGCGGGGAGCGCTCCGTCCGCCTCCCAGAAGAGGGCCGGTGTGGGCCCCGGTGGGGTCCAGAGGGGCGCCTGCGTGCGGCCGCAGGCGGCCATCGCGAGCGCCCCGAGGGTGAGGAGGACGGCGGCGGCGGGGAGCCGGCCGCCGCGGCTCACTCCTTGGCCTCGTAGGGCAGCAGCGCGAGCTGGCGTGCGCGCTTGATCGCGGTGGCGAGCTGCCGCTGGTACTTGGCGGAGACGCCGGTGATGCGGCTCGGGAGGATCTTCCCGCGGGGCGAGACGAACTTCTTGAGCAGGGCCACGTCCTTGTAGTCGATGCGCAGGGACGGCTCGGCGAGGAACGGGCAGGTCTTCTTGCGCCGGACGCCAGGGATGGGGCGGGGCTTGCGGGCCATGGGATTCTCCTTCGATGGGTGGAGCCGGGCACGCCGCGCGGAGGCAGCGCCGTGGGTTGGCCGAGTCCGGAACACGTCGCCTCCGGCCAGGGGGGCGTCGCGGGAGGGCGGGGGATAGCAGCTCCCGCGCCGGCAGGCAAGTGCTACGTCACCTCGCGCACCGATTGAACCCCGGACAAAGACCTTGCATTCCGGGGACCGGACGACTAGGCTCCGCGCTCCATTCGGTGGGCCCGGCACCCCGGCACGGCCGCCCACCCTCCCGAGTCCGCTCCCGATTCGCTCGACAGGCCGGCCCGCCGGACCTGCCGCCCGCAGGAGGATCCCATGGCCCGTACATGCTCGCTGACCGGCAAGCGCCGCAACGTCAAGATGCAGATCTCGCACTCTCACGTCCGCACGAAGAAGGTGCAGCTGCCGAACATTCAGACCAAGCGGCTCTTCCTCGAGAGCGAGGGCCGGTGGGTCCGCGTGCGCCTCTCCACCCGCGCCCTGCGCTCCGTGACCCGCGTCGGTCTCGATGCGTGGCTTCGCGAGAACGGAAAGACCCTCCGCGACATCACGTGAGCGACGACCGCTCCCGCCCCGCGCCCGCCTCCGGCGGGCGCCGTGCTTTTTGCCCTGCGCCATCGCCGGGGTTGGACAAGGACGCCACGCCCGCATAGGCTCTGCGCTGGTGTGCGCTTTCCCCACCCCCTGACCGGCGCCCTTGAGCGACAGCAACGAATCCAAGCGCGAGGCCCGCGAGCGACTCCCCGCCGGAACCGTCGTCGGTGGTCGCTTCGAGATCCGCAGCTACATCGCGCGCGGCGGCATGGGACACGTCTACCGCGCCGTGCAGCGGCCGCTCGACCGCACCGTCGCCCTCAAGATCATGCGGCGCGAGCTCGTCGACGACCAGACCGGAAAGCGACGCTTCGCCCAGGAAGCCCTCGCCGTCAGCAGGCTCCACCACCCCAACACCGTCCGGGTCTACGACGTCGGGGAACTCAGCGCCGGGCGCTTCTTCATCGCCATGGAGTTCGTCGAGGGCATCCCCCTCCACGAGGAGATCCACAGACTCGGCCGGATCTCCCCGCGCCGCGCACTCGCCATCCTCCGTCAGATCGCCGACAGCCTCGACGAAGCGCACCGGCGACAGATCGTCCACCGGGACCTCAAGCCCGACAACATCCTGCTCAGCCGCGTCGGCGACAACGACGACTTCGTCAAGGTCCTCGACTTCGGCATCGCACGCGTCCTCGACGAGGACACCACCACCCGCATCACCGTCGCCGGCTACGTCTGCGGCACGCCCGAGTACATGGCCCCCGAGCAGGCCCGCGGCGAGGAGATCGACGGCCGCGCCGACCTCTACGCCCTCGGCGTCCTCCTCTACGAGATGCTCGGCGGCTCCCTCCCCTTCGAGGGCTCAACCCCCCTCGCCGTGCTCCTCGCGCACCAGAACGACCCCGTCCCCGCCCTCCCCCCCGAGATCCCCCGCCACGTCAGCGATCTCTGCGTCCGACTGCTCTCCAAGAACGCGGACGACCGGCCCCACGACGCCGCCAGCCTCCTCACCCTCATCGACCTCGCCATCGCCGAGTTCGAGCACCTCGACGACCCGGACACGGGCGACCCGCACTCCGAGACCGTCACCATCCCCGCCGTTCGCCCGCGGATCGAACGCGACGCGCCCACCCTGCACCGCTCGCTCCAGGACGACGACGACGACAGTGAGCGCCCCTCCTCCATCATCGTGGCCGATGACCTCGCCGAACCGCCGGGGGCCATCGACGGCATCCCCAGCGCCACCATCAGCATCCAGGACCTTCCCTCCACGCCGCGGCCCACCGCCCGCCCCGCCCTCGACCGAAAGCGCCTGATCCCCCTCGTCGCCCTCGCCGCCCTGGCCGCCCTCACCACGACCCTCGCCCTGCGCTCCTGCGAGGACGCCGGCCCCACAGACGAACCGCGCTTCGATCGCGCCTCCCTCCCCGCCCCGCCGGCCGACCCCCTGCCCCCCGACACCGCCCGCGTCCCCGTGCTCTCCGCTCCCCCCGGCGCCACCGTCCTCCTCGACGGAGAGCGCGTCGGCGTCACGCCCCTCTTCGTCGAGAGGCCGGCCTCCCGAGCGGTCCTCCTCGAGGTCACCCTCGACGGCCACGTCGCCCGCACCGTCGTCCTGCCGGAGCTCGCCCCGGGCCAGACCCCCGAGACCCTCGAGATCGCCCTCAACCGCCAGCTCCACGTCGTCCGCTTCGTCTCCGACCCACCCGGCGCCGAAGTCCGGCTCGCCGACCGCAGCACCCCCTTCTGCACCACCCCCTGCGAGCATGCCTTCGCCACCGACTCCGGCCCCTGGACTGTCGAAATCTCGCTTTCCGGACACGAATCGCGTAGCGTCCTCGTCGAACAGACCGCGGAACAACCCACCCCGGTCACCGTCACCCTCTCCCCTCGCCTCGACGAGGACGATGACGAGGCCCATGCCGCCCCTGCACCCCCGAGACGACGCCCGGGCTCCCGAAGCGGAGCCGCGCGGCGCGATCCGTTCGCCGGCAGCAGCGACCCCGCACCGACCGGAGACGAGGACGAGGAGAGCACCGACTTCCCCGTCCTCGACCAGCGCTGAGACCCTCCGACGCCTGCTCCGCATCACCGCGCTGCTCCTCTTCCTGCCCGCCACCGCCGGCGCCGAGAGCACGCCCCGCGACACCTCGCCCCGCGCCGAGGCCGAGCGACTCTTCCAGATCGCCGAGCTCCAGTTCGCCGGCGGCGAGTACCTCCACGCCGCCGACTCCTTCGCCCGCGCCTTCGACCACGTCCCCAGCGGAACCCTCGCCCTCAACGCCGCACTCGCCTGGGAGAACGCCGGACAGCTTCGCGAAGCCCGCGAGTGGTTCGAACGCGCCGTCACCCACAGCACCGAGGACGCCACCCGGAGACAGGCCCGACGAGGCATCCAGCGCGTCGACAACATCCACCGCTCCCTCACCGAGGAACTCGCCAACCGGCCCGCGCGCGTCGTCATCTCCTCCCGGCCCGACCGCGCCGAGGTCCGGATCGACGACGAGCTCGTCGGACGCACCCCCCTCGACCTCGATGTCCCCCACGGACTGGTCATCCTCGACGTGCGCACCCGAGACCACGTCCCCTACCGCGAACGCGTCCAGCTCCCCTCCGGCAGCGTCTTCAGGCTCTACGTGCCACTCGAACCCGGCTCGGCCGCCTCCAGACCTCCGCAGGCCACACCGACCCCTCGGCAGCACGACGATGACTCCACCGAGGACCCGGCGCCGCCCGCACCCGAGAGCGAGGACCCGGACGGCGATCTCGAGGACGAACCTGCACCGCCCCCCCCGGACGACGCCACCACCCGCACCCCCCCGGCCAAGGGCGACACCCCCTCCGCACGGGCCTACGGGGACCCGTGGCGGGCACCCGAGCCCCCTCCGCTCCCCGTGGCTCCCCTGATCGCCTCCACCGGCCTCCTCATCAGCGGGTCGGCCATCGCCATCGCGGGGGCGCTCGCCGACCTCGACAGCACCGGCACCGCCTCCACCGTGGGCTCCGGGCTCGTGCTGGCCAGCGCCGGAACCACCGGCCTCGTGGTCCGCCGCGCCCAGCGGCAGCGACGCACCGAGGCGCTCCGCCTCGGTCCGGTCGCTGCACCGCTGCCCGATGGCGGCTGGACCGCCTCCCTCGCGCTCCGGCTCACGACGCCCTGAGCTTCAGTCTTCCGGCCAGCCATCCCCGCAGGCGCTCCGCGTTGTAGTACAGCACGGGGACGAGCATGAGACTGATCGCCGTCGAGGACAGCAGCCCCCCGATGACCACCTGGGCCAGCGGTCCCTGATTCTCGCTGCCCGCCCCGGTCGCCAGGGCGATCGGTGACAGGGCCAGTGTGGTCGTCAGGGTGGTCATCAGGATCGGGCGAAGGCGCCTGCGCGCCGACTCGACCACCGCCTCTCGCAGCGCGTACCCGAACTTGCGCCGCATCAGGTTGATGTAGTCCACCAGCACGATCGCGTTGTTCGCGACCACCCCCACAAGCACGATCACCCCCATGAAGCTGTTGATGTTGAGGGTCGCCCCGAAGAAGAGCAGCGAGGCCACCGCACCGATGAAGGCGAACGGAATGCTCGACATGATGATCACCGGGTGCAGGAACGACTCGAACTGCCCGGCCATGATCATGTAGACGAGCAGCATCGCCAGGAGCAGGCCGAGCCCGAGTGCCCCGAACGTGCGCTGCTGCTCGTCGCCCTCACCGGCCACCAGCACGCTGAAGTCATCGGGGATGTCCAGCTCGCGAAGCCGATCGCGGACGTCATCGTTGATCTCCCCGAGGGTCCTCGTTCCGTCCAGGCTGGCGCCCACCCACACGATGCGCTCCTGTCCGAGGCGCTCGATGGCCCGCGGGGTCTCGCCGTCCTCCGTGCGGACCAGATCGCCCAGGGCCACCACGCCGCCATCCGGCAGGCGAAACGGAACCTCGAGCAACCGCTCGGGGGAGTGCAGCTCGGCCCCGCGCAGTCGCACCCGGATCTCGAACTCGTCGCCGCCCTCGCGGAAGACGCCGGCGCGACCGCCGCCCACGAGCATGCTGATCCCCTCGACCACCTGCCGGGTCGTCAGCCCGAGGTCCGCCGCCGCTTCGCGGTCCACGAACATGCGCACCTCGCGACCGCCTGCGCGCCGACTGGAGCGGACGTCGGTCACCCCGTCCACCTCGCCGAGCAGACCGCGCACCTCGCCCATCAGCAGCTCGGCGGTGTCCATGTCGAACCCGCGGATCTCCACGCGCACGCGCTCGTCGCCACCCCGGATGAAGTTGAAGATCCACAGGCCGGTGCCGGGGCGGGCGAAGACGCGCATTCCCGGCAGCTCGCGGGCGAGGATGGGGCGCAGTGCGGCGGCCACCTCCTCCGAGCTGCGGGTGCGCTCCCCGTGGGGCACGAGGTTGAGCCGGATGCTCGCGGACTCCTCGCCGCTGGAGGACCAGAAACCGGGTGTGCCGAGGGTGGAGAGAACGTCCGCGGCCTCGGGCACGTGCTCGGCGATCAACGCCTCGATGCGCAGCACCGCTGCCTCGGTGACCTCCACGCGGGTGCCCGACGGGTACTCCGCCATGATGCGCACCTCGCCCTCGTCGGACTCCGGGAGCAGCTCGCGGCCCACGTCGGCGAAGAGGTGGATGGCGCCCGCGAGCAGGGCGACGCTGACGCCGATGACCACGAGGGGAAAGCGCAGGCAGGTGTGGACGAAGCCGGAGTAGAGCCGGTCGAGGTGGTCGAGCGCGCGTCGTATCGCGTTGCGGGACTCGTCCTCCTCCCTTCCGACCCGGCGCAGCAGCACGCTGGAGAGCACGGGCACGAGGGTCAGGGCGGCGAACAGGCTGCACAGCAGGGCTGCGGTGACCACGAGGGCCATCTGACTGAAGAACACCGCCGCGAAGCCCCCGAGGAAGAGCACGGGCACGAAGACGGCGAGCGTCGTCATGGTGGAGGCGGTGATGGCGGAGGCCACCTCTTCGGCCCCCACGATGGCGGCCTCCTCCGGGTCCTCGCCCGCCTCCCGGTGCCGGTAGATGTTCTCGAGGATGACGATGGCGTTGTCGACGAGCATCCCGAGCCCCACGGCGAGCCCGCCGAAGCTGATGAGGTTCAGCGTCAGGTCGAACTGCTGCATCAGCAGGAACGTCGAGATGGCGGCGATGGGGATCGTGACCCCGACGACGATGGTCGCGCGCACGCTCTGCAGGAAGAAGAGCAGCACGAGGATGGCGAGGAAGCCGCCGATGGAGATGGCGAAGAGCACGCCATCGATGGAGTCGCGGATGAAGGTGGAGCTGTCGACGATGATCGATATCCGCGCCTGGTCCTCGAAGTCGCGGTTGAAGCGATCGATGGCGTCGTAGAGGAGGTCTGCTACCTCGACGGTGTTCGCGTCGGGGCTCTTGCGGATGACGAGCTGGACGCCCTGGGTGCCGTTGATGCGGACGATGTTCTCGACCTCGGAGAACCCGTCCACGAGGATGCCGATGTCGGCCACCCGGATGGGGACGCCGTCGCGGCGCGTGAGCACGACCTGGGTGAGCTCCTCGAGGGACTCGATCTCGCCCATGGCGCGGATGAGGATGTTCTCCCGCGGCTGCCGGACCACGCCGGCCGGCACGGTCAGGTTCTCCGCCCGCAGGCCGGCGGTGACGTCCTGCAGGGTGAGGCCGAGTCCGGCCAGGCGCTCGGGGTCGACCTCGATGCGGATCTCGCGCTCCCGGGCTCCCCTCACCTCGACGTCGGCGACCCCGACGATGCGCTCGAGCCGCGGCCGGACGACGTCCTCGGCGAAGCGCCGGATGCGGCCCTCGTCCATGCCGTCCGCGGCGAGCGCGAGGTTCATGATCGGGAAGTTCGCGATGTCGAACTTGAAGATGATCGGGGCGCCGGCGTCGTCCGGGAGGGCGTCCCGGACCCGGTCGACGGCCGCGCGGACATCGTTGGTGGCGGTCTCGAGATCCTTCCCCCAGTCGAACCGCAGCGCCACACGGGAGCGACCCTCCAGGGAGGTCGATTCCAGGCGGTCGACTCCCTCGACCCGGGCGACCGCTCCCTCGATGGGCCGGGTGATCAGCGTCTCGATCTCCTCGGGCGCGACGCCGGCGTAGCTGGTGATGACGTTGATGGTGGGGAAGTCGACGCTGGGGAAGAGGTCGACCTGAAGCCGCATGAACGCGAAGGCGCCGAGGACGGTGAGGGCGACGAAGACCATGGCGGTGGCGACGGGTCGCCGGACGGCGGTGCGGCTCAGGCTCATCGTCGCGCTCCGGGACGCGCCTGCGGCTGGTCGAGGATCCGGACGCGCTGCCCATCCTCGAGCCGTGCCACGGGGGACACGATCACGAGGGCTCCCTCGTCGATCCCGCGGAGGGCGGCGCGGCCCTCGAGCCGGTAGAGCACCTCGACGGTGGCCCGCGAGGCCTGTCCATCGCGGACGATCCAGACGTGGACCGACTCGGTCGCGTCTTCCTCGTCCGCCTCCCGGTGCACGGCGTCCTCGGGCACGTGCACGAGGGCCTCGCGCTGTTCGAGGGTCATGCGACCCCGACCGAACATGCCGTGCCGGATCCGCAGGTCACCGCTCTCGATGCGGAACCGGGCCTCGATGGTGCGGCTCCCGCGCTCGATGTCCTCTCCGAGCCGGCGGAGCTCGGCCTCCAGCGGACGGTCGGGGGCCGCATCGAGGGTGATGGTGGCGCGAGCGCCGGGTTCGAGCTCGCCGAGGCGGCGCTCGGGCAGACGCGCCACGAACTCGAGGCTCTCGCGATCGAGGAGCGTCAGGAGCGGTTGCTGGGGCGATACGGCGGCGCCGGGGTCCTGGAGTCGCCGGACCACGACGCCATCGAACGGGGCGCGGACGACCCGGCGCTCGACCTCGGCTCGCCGGCTGGCCAGCGCCGTGTCACTCTCCACGCCGCGTGCTTCGGCGGCCACCAGCGCGGCGTCGAGGACGGCGAGCTGGTCCTCGAGGGCTTCCACTTCGGCCCGGGGCAGGGCATCGCGCTCCTGGAGCCGGCGTCGTCGCTCGAGCTCGCGCTCCTGGCGATCGCGCTCCGCCCGGGCCTGGGCCACGGCGGCGCGGGCGGAGCGGCGTGCGGCGTCTGCCTCGCGGCGCCGCCGGTCCTGCAGGTCCTCGTCGAGGCGGGCGAGGACGTCGCCCCGGGTGACGGCATCGCCCTCATCGACCTCGAGCGCGACGAGCAGCCCGCTCTCGAGCGGGACGACGTCAACGCGGCGGTCCGCAAGCACCTCGCCGGTGAAGGCGAGGGTCCGGGAGAGCGCGCCGCGGCGTGCGGGCACGACCTCCACGGTGGGCGCCGGTCCTTCGCCAGCGCCGGCGCCCGCCTGGGGAGGCGGCCCCTGGGCCGTGGCGTCGGAGGCGCCGCGGCAGCCCGTCGCGGTCGCGAGTGCCATCGCGAGCGCCAGCAGCATGGTCATGGCGTGGGCTGCGGTCGAACGGAGGGGCCGGATGGGGGCGGGGTCGGTCATGGCGAAATCAGTCCTCGTCCTGGAGCGCGCCGCGCAGCCAGGCGGCCTCGAGCTCGGCCCGCGCCCGCTCGAGCACGGCGAGGTTGAGACGCGTTCGGGCCGCAAAAAGTGCGCTGTCGGCCTGGGTGAGTTCGAGGGCGGTGGCCTCGCCGAGCTCGAAACGGGAGGCCACGAGCTCCCGGCTCTCCATGGCCGCCAGCAGCGCTTCCTCCCGCAGCTCGAGGCGGGCGGCGGTCTCCGCGATGCGGCGGTCGGCGGCGCGGAGGTCCCGGTCGCGCTCCCGCTCCGCCTGTTCGGTCCGCAGCCCGGCGATGTCCCGCTCGGCACGGGCCTCCTGCAGGCGGCCGTAGCGGGCGAAGTCGAAGACGCGCCAGGTGGCGGCGAGCGTGACGGTCCAGTAGCGGCCGTCGGGGGCGCGCACGCTGGACGGCCCGAAGTGGTAGGTGCCGGCGAGGGAGAGGGTGGGCAGGAAGTTGAAGTGCTCGGCCTGGACCTGGCGCCGGGCCGCCTCCTCCTCCAGCTCGAGGGCCGCGATGTCCGCGGTGGGCCCGTCCACCCCCGCCGCGTCGGCGAGGGAGGGACCGGTCTGCGCGAGCTGTTCGAGGGCGAGGGCATCCTCGCGCACGAGGAAGGCGAGGGTGTCGAGGGCATCCTCGAGGACGCGGCGTGCGGCGAGCAGTTCCGCCTCGGCGTCGAGCACGGCGGTGCGCGCGAGCGCGACGTCGGCGTTGAGGCCGAAGCCGGTCTCGAGCCTGGCCCGGGTCTGCGCGAGGCTCTCGGTGGCGAGGTCGAGGTTGTCGGAGGCGACATCGACGTTGGCCACGGCGGTGAGGATGGTCACCCAGGCGTCGGCGGCCATCATGCGCAGTCGGGCGCGCTCCCAGCGCGCGGTCTCGGTGGCCACGTCCACCCCGGTCCGGGCCGCGAGCCACTGGGGGATCGCCGGCCCGCGGAAGAGGTCGACGCGGGCCTGGATCTGGGCCGAGGTGTCCCAGAGGCTGGTGAAGGTCCGGTCGCCCAGCTCGACCTGGCGGTCGTTTCGGGTGATGCCGACGGAGGCATCGAGGGTGGGGAGCAGCGCCCCCAGGGCGGCACGCCGCCGGCCGTCGGCGGCGTCGATCCGCAGGCGCAGGATCTCGGCTGCCTCGGTGTTGGTCGCTGCGCGCTCCATGGCTTCCTCGAGGTCGAGGGCCACCGCCGCGCCGGGCGGAAAGGCCAGGAAGGCGATCGCCATGGTGACGACCGCAACCATCGGCGCGTGCGGAGAACGACCGGGGGAGTGGGAGAACACGATCAACGGCGGCCGGGGGCACGGGGGAGACGGAAGACCGGCCGGGGCCGGGCGGGCGGCGGGGAACGTGGCGCGGATGCCCGGCTGGTGCAAGGTCCAACGTGTGGTACGGGCTGTTCCAGCGGAGCGCCGGGTCGCGTTGACACCCCCGGGCGCACCGCTTAGACCCGGGGCGGCCGGCGCGCACGCGTCCGGCGCACGGCCCCCTGCGACAGGAGCGCATCGACCATGGCCCGTATTCCCCTGCCCGTCCTGCCCGACGCGACCCCGGCCGCGCAGCGCCGCTCCGGGATGGCGCGCCCGACCCGGGAAGCGGACGCCGCCGGGAAGCGTCCGGAGTGGCTCAAGGTCCGGCTGTCGCTGAACCGGGACTTCTTCGACCTGCGCAGCCTCGTCCACGAGAGCGGCCTGAACACCGTGTGCGAGAGCGCGTCCTGCCCGAACATCGGGGAGTGCTGGAGCAACCGGTCGCTCACCTTCATGATTCTCGGCAACGTCTGCACCCGGTCCTGCGGCTTCTGCGACGTGCAGACCGGCCGGCCCGGCTCGGTGGACCTCGACGAGCCCCGGCGCGTGGCCGAGGCGCTCTCGACCCTCGACCTGAACTACACGGTCATCACCAGCGTGGACCGGGACGACCTGCCGGATGGCGGCGCGTTCATCTGGGCGGAGACCATCCGGCAGATCCGCAAGGCCTGTCCCGGCCTGCAGATCGAGGTGCTGACGCCGGACTTCAAGGGCGAGCTCGAACACGTCGATACCGTCGTCCACGCAGGCCCCGACGTCTTCGCACACAACATCGAGACCGTGGACCGCCTGCACCGGGTGGTGCGCCCGCAGGCGCGCTACGAGCGCACACTCGCGGTGCTCCGGCGGGCCCGGGAGCTCGGCGCCGTGACCAAGAGCGGCATCATGCTCGGCCTTGGCGAGACCGACGACGAGGTGCTCGAGACCCTGCGCGACCTCGCGGACGCCGGCGTCGAGATCGTGAACATCGGCCAGTACATGCGCCCGTCCATCAACCACCTCCCCGTGACCCGATGGGTGCGGCCGGAGGCGTTCGATGCCCTGCGCCGCGCCGGCATGGAGATGGGCTTCGTCCACGTGGAGTCCGGCCCGCTCGTCCGCTCCTCCTACCGCGCCGACAAGCAGGCCCGCATGGCCGCGGAGCGGCGGCGCGAGACGGGACACGCGTGAGCCCCGGGGAGCCATCCCTCGCCGACCGGTTGCGCCTCGTCGCGATCACCCCTCCGTCCCTCGCGGACGCCGAGGCGCTCCTCGCGGCCGCGCGGACGGGCCTGGCGGCGGGCATCCCCACCCTTCAGCTCCGCGACAAGGCGGACCGCCCACGGGCCGAGCGACTGCACCTCGCCCGGGCCCTCGCCGAGCTGTGCCGCAGCCACGGCACGCTGTTCATCGTCAACGATGACCCGGCGCTCGCCGTGGACGCCGGAGCGGACGGGGTCCACGTGGGCCCCGCCGACCTCCCCGTCTCCGCGGCCCGGGCGATCGTCGGCCCGGACCGAATCGTGGGAGCCAGCGCGGGCACACCGGAGCGCGCGCGCGCAGCCGTGGCGGACGGCGCGGACTACCTCGGCGTCGGCGCCGTCTTCGAGGCCCGCCCCACCAAGAACGACGCCAGCCCACCGCGCGGACCGGAGGGCATCGCAGCCGTGCGCCGCGCCGTGCCCGGGATTCCGATCGTCGCCATCGGCGGCGTGAGCCCCGAAAACACCCGCGACTGTCTGAACGCCGGCGCCGATGGCGTCGCCGCGATCCGCGGCCTCCTCGGCGCCGCCGATGTCCCCGGGGCCGTGCTCGCCTTCCATCGAGCCCTCGCCCTTCCGTAACCCCCCATCGCCAGGATCCCCCATGGACCGCCTCGCCCTGACCCCGGAGATCCACGCGCTCATCCAGCAGCAGTCCTGGCCGGCGCTGCGCGAGCTGCTGGAGGAGTACACCGCCGCCGACATCGCCGATCTCATGCTCGAGATCAGCGCCGCCGAGCGCCTGCTCGTCTTCCGCTGCCTGCCCCGTGACCTCGGCTCCGAGGTCTTCTCCCACCTCGACGTCGAGGAGCAGGACGAGCTGATCCGCCAGTTCACCGATCAGGAGACCCGCCACGTCCTCGCCACGATGACCCCGGACGACCGGACCGCGCTCTTCGAGGAGCTGCCCGCCGAGGTGACGGTGCGGCTGCTCAACATGCTCGATCCGGAGGACCTGCGGGAGGCGAAGCAGCTCCTCGGCTACCCGGACGAGAGCGCCGGTCGCCTGATGACCCCCGACTATGTGGCCATCCGCGCGCACTGGACCGTGGCGCGGGCCCTCGACCACATCCGCAAGTACGGCCACGACCGCGAGTCCATCAACATCGTCTACGTCCGGGACGCCCACGGGCGGCTCCTCGACGAGCTGCGGCTCCGACAGATCGTGCTCGCCCCGGCCGACGCCACCGTGTCCGAGCTCATGGACCGGTCCGTGATCAGCCTCTCCGCGTTCGACGACCGCGAGGTCGCCGTCCGGCTCATGCGGAAGTACGACATCTCCGCGCTGCCCGTCGTCGACTCCGAGGGCGTCCTGCTCGGCATGGTCACGTTCGACGACGTGCTCGACGTCGCGGAGGAGGAGGCCACCGAGGACATCCACAAGGGTGCCTCGGTCGCGCCCCTGCGGATGAGCTATGACCGTGCGCCGATCACCCTCCTCTACGGCAAGCGGATCGGCTGGCTCACGTTGCTGGTGATCATGGCCCTGGCGTCCTCGGGGGTCATCGCCATCTTCGAGGAGACCCTCGAGGCCCACATCGCCCTCGCCCTGTTCATGCCGCTGCTGATCGACTCGAGCGGCAACGTGGGCTCCCAGTCCGCCACACTGATGATCCGCGCCCTCGTCACCGACGACGTGAAGCTCAACCAGTGGGCCCGCGTGCTGTTCAAGGAGTTCGGCGTCGGCCTGCTGCTCGGCGTGACCCTCGGCGCCCTCTCCGCCCTGCTCGGCATCTTCCGCGGAGACTGGATGATCGGGGTGGTGGTGGGGCTCACCATGGTCTCGGTGGTGCTGTTCGCGAACCTGGTCGGCACGATCCTGCCGTTCATCCTGACGAAGCTCAGGCTCGACCCGGCCACCGCGTCCGCCCCCCTGATCACGACCATCGCCGACGCCTCCGGCCTGTTCATCTACTTCTCGATCGCCTCGGTGGTCCTCGGCATCTGAGTGTCCGTTGAATGCCAGGCGCCCGGCCACCGTCCCTCTCGGCTGCCCCCCCGCGGGCGGCACCCGGCCCGCCCGGTCCCGCCCATCACCGATGATCGAGGTGGTTGAGCGTGGGGGGCCCCTGTGGCACCCTCGCGCCATGGACACCGCGGCATCGCCTGCCGGGGTGAACGGCCTTCCTGGGGATGGGACGGATGAGGCAACGCAATACGGAGCTGCGCAACGACGGGGACTTCGCCGATGGCTGGTCCCTCTCCGTCGTGTTCTCGCCCTCCCGCGGGACGCGGACCCGTGCGCTGCGCCTGAGCGATCCGGTGATCACCCTGCAGCGCGAGCGGGATGGACGGCCCAACAGCATCGCGCTCGACGATCAGGCCGTCTCCCAGGACTGCGTGACCCTGCGCCGGCTCGCGGACGCGCCCGGCTTCGAGCTGCAGGACACCGGGTCCCGCAACCCGGTGCGGGTCAACGGACGGCTGGTGCGCCGGCACCTGCTGCAGGAGAACGACATCGTCCGCGTCGGCAACAGCCTCCTCGTCTACGACCGCGAGCCGCCCCCGCGGCTGCTCGGGAGCATGAGCAGCTTCGACACCGGGCGCCTCACCGGCCTCCTGGAGCGGCTGTGCGTCTTCGGGAGCAGCGCCGGCCAGCTGCTGCAGATCGACGCCTCGCTGATCCCCCCCGAGTGCCGCTGCATCATCCTGTGGACCCCCGGCCCCACGGAGGCCCAGCTCGCCGCCGAGTGGCTCGCCGAGTGCCGCGAGGAACCGCTCCGCACCATCGAAGCCGCCGACGAGGACGCCCTGCCCCGGGTCGAGACCGCCGGGGCCCGCGAGGTCGTGCTGCTCGAACGCCTCGACTTCGCCTCGCCTCAGCGCATCATCGACCTCGGCCGCAGGCTCCGCGACCGCGTCGAGGGCCCCGTGCGCAGCCTCACGCTCCTCTCGATCCCGCTCGAGCTGCGCGCCGAACCGCCGCCGATCATCGAGCAGACGCTCGCGCACATCGCCCAGTTCGAGCTCCGCATTCCCCCGCTCGCCGAACGCCGCGCCGACATCCTGCCGGCCCTCCTGTCCCGGCTGCGCGCCGACGAGGCCCACCTCGCGCGCTCGACCCTCACCGTCGACTTCGCCGAGCACATGCTGTGCTACGGGTGGCCCGGCGAGCTCGCCGAGCTCAAGCGCAACGCGCTGTGGATGAGCGGCCTCATCCGCCGCGGCGACCCGCTGCACTCGTCCCTGCTCCCCGAACCCATGCGAGGCGGACGCGTGCAGGTCGAGAACGACAACTCCGTCCTCCGGGTCGACGAGGAGGCGGTGCTGGACGCCCTCCGCGAACACGACGGAAACGTCTCCGAGGTGGCCGCCCACTTCGGCTACTCCCGCGCCTACTTCTACCGTCTGCTGCGCAACGAGGGCATCTCCATCCGCAAGCTGCGCAGCTCCCTGTCGCCCCGGGACGCCGCCGCGTCACGCGCGGGCCCGGACGACTCGACCTGAGCGCCCCCCAGGAGCCCGAGACCATGGCCACACCTCCCCCGGCGGACGCCTTCTTCGACCGCTGCGTCGACCGCTTTGCCCGGATCCAGGACCGCATCGTCGAGGCCCTCGAGGCCCTCGACGGCGAGGCCACCTTCCTCCGCGACGACTGGACCCGCGACGACGAGGAGAGACGCGACGACAGCCCGGTCCTCGGCGGATGGGGCCGCACCCGCGTCCTCGAGGGCGGCCGCGTCCTGGAAAAGGCAGGGGTCAACCTCTCCTGCGTGCACGGCCGCTTCACCCCCGAGTTCGCCGAGCGGCTGCCGGGCAACGGACGCGAGTTCCGCGCCAGCGGCGTCTCGCTCGTGCTCCACCCCCGCAACCCCCACGTCCCGATCGTGCACATGAACTACCGCCGCCTCTCGCGCGGGGACACCGGCTGGTTCGGCGGGGGGGCCGACCTGACGCCCATCTACCTCGACGAGCAGGACGCCACCCACTTCCACGACGTGCACCGCGCGGTGTGCGAGGCCCACCCCGCCGTCGCCGACTACGCGACCTTCAAGCAGGAGTGCGACCGCTACTTCCACCTCCCGCACCGCGGGGAAGCGCGCGGGGTCGGCGGCATCTTCTTCGATTACCTCCGCGAACGTCCGGAGGAGTGCCTCGCGTTCGTCCATGACGCGGGCAACGCCTTTCTCGACGCGTGGCTGCCCATCGCGACCCGGCACCTCGATCGGCCGTACACGGACGAGGAGCGCCAGTGGCAGCTCCTGCGGCGCGGGCGCTACGTGGAGTTCAACCTCGTGTGGGACCGGGGAACCCAGTTCGGGCTTCGCACGGGGGGCCGGATCGAATCGATCCTCATGAGCCTTCCGGGGCTCGCGTCGTGGCGCTACGACCACCGCCCTGCCCAGGGCACGCGGGAGGCTGCGCTGCTCGATGTGCTGCGGTCACCGCGTGAGTGGGCGAGCCCGCGGTCCTGAGCCGGCGCGGCGGGAGGTCGGCCGGTGCCGGCGGAGGACAGGGAGGCCCGTCCTTCTCCGGGCGTTCCGCGCCGACGCGCGCGCTGGGGCTGGTCTGTGACGGGGGACGGTGCTAGGGGCGCCCGGGTCAGCCGACCGTCCGGCTGCCCGCATCCCCGCTTCGCCCGCCCGTCGGGTCCCTCCCCACCGTGGTCCGTCATGAGTCTATCCGTCGGCATCGTCGGCCTCCCCAATGTCGGAAAGAGCACCCTGTTCAACGCCCTGACCGCGGCGGGGGCACAGAGTGCCAACTATCCGTTCTGCACCATCGACCCGAACGTGGGGATCGTGGCGGTACCCGACCCGCGCCTCAAGGAGATCGAGTCCTTCATCCAGACGCAGAAGGTGATCCCGGCGGCGGTGGAGATCGTCGACATCGCTGGGCTCGTGAAGGGAGCGAGCAAGGGCGAGGGACTGGGCAACAAGTTCCTGGCGAACATTCGCGAGACCGACGCGATCCTGATGGTCGTCCGCTGCTTCGATGACGCGAACATCGTGCATGTGGACGGGAGCGTGGATCCGATCCGGGACATCGAGGTGATCGAGCTCGAGCTGATCTACGCGGACCTGGAGGCGGTGGAGAAGCGGGTGCGGAAGACCCAGGGCGCCGCGAAGACGGGCAACAAGGAGGCCCGAGCGGAGCTGGACGTGCTCGCGAAGGTGCAGGCGCATCTGGAGGAGGGGCGCAACGCGCGTGCGCTCGAGCTGTCGGAGGACGAGGATGCGCTGCTTCGGAACCTGCACCTCCTGAGCCGCAAGCCCATCCTCTACTGCTGCAACGTGGCGGAGGAGGACCTCCCGGATGGCAACGCGTGGAGCGAGCGCGTGCGGGAGCGGGCGGAGGCGGAGGGCGCCGGGGTGGTGGTGGTCTGCGGCAAGATCGAGGAGGAGCTCTCGACCCTGGAGGAGGACGAGCGCGGAGAGCTGCTGGAGGCGTATGGCCTGTCGGAGCCGGCGCTGCACCACCTCGTGCGGGGCTGCTATCGGCTGCTCGGTCTGCAGAGCTACTTCACGGCCGGCGAGAAGGAGATCCGGGCGTGGACGGTCCGGGTGGGCGCCACCGCGCCACAGGCCGCCGGGGTGATCCACACGGACTTCGAGCGGGGGTTCATCCGGGCGCAGGTGTACGACCTGGCGGCGCTCCGGGAGTACGGCTCGGAGTCGGCGATCAAGGCGGCGGGGAAGCTCCGGATCGAGGGCAAGGACTACGTGGTTCAGGACGGCGACATCATGCACTTCCTGTTCAACGTGTAGCGCAGGCGCGGGGCGGACGGGCCCTTTCGGCGGCGGGTGGTCGGCCCGGGATGACGGCCCGGGCGGGGGGCGGTCGATGGGCGCCCACGGGCGCGATGGTGCGGGGCGGCGCGCGCGGAATACGGGCTGCCGTTCACGACCTGAAGGGGCAGAAGTGCCCGCGCCATGCCGGCTGCGGGACGGTGTCATGGCAGCTTCATGCGGAGGTCAGGCATGGTCGGATGCAGGCAGGGAGTGGCCCGCGCACCGATGGGGTGCGGGCCGTGGTGCTGGCGACGGGGGTTGGGAGTCACCGTGCTGGCGGTCGCGATGTCGGGGCTGGTGGCCGGTTGCTCGGCGGACCGATCGGTTCCGGCCGAGGAGAGCACGCGCGCGGCGGGTGCCTCCTCGGCGGAGCGGGTGATGCGGGCGTCGTCGCTGCTCGCGACGCCGGCGTGGGCGCAGTCGCTGGATCTTCCCGAGGGGTCTTCGCTGAGCGATGTGGCGGAGGAGGCGGTGGAGCGTGTGGTGAACATCTCCACGAACCGTCTGGTGCGGGCGCGTCAGCCTCAGGCCCGCGGGCCGTTCGGGAACGATCCGCTGTTCGACCACTTCTTCGGTCGTCCGATGCCGGAGCGCCGGGAGCGGAGCCTGGGCTCCGGGGTGATCGTGAGCGCGGACGGGCTGGTGCTGACGAACAACCACGTGGTGCAGGACGCGGAGGAGATCCGGGTGACGCTGTCGGACGGCACGCCGCTGACGGCGGAGGTGGTGGGCACGGACCCCCCGAGCGATCTGGCGGTGCTTCGCCTTCAGGGGGAGTTCGAGGAGCTTCCCTGGATGGTGTTCGGGGACTCGGACCGCCTGCGGCTGGGCGAGGTGGTGCTCGCGGTGGGCAACCCGTTCGGGCTGGACGGCACGGTGACGATGGGCATCGTTTCGGCGAAGGGTCGGTCGAACGTGGGCATCGTGGACTACGAGGATTTCATTCAGACGGACGCGTCGATCAACCCGGGGAACTCGGGGGGCGCGCTGATCAACATGCGGGGGGAGCTGGTGGGGATCAACACGGCGATCCTGTCCCGTTCCGGAGGCTATCAGGGGATCGGGTTCGCGATCCCGTCGCGGATGGCGCAGTCGCTGATGCAGAGCCTGGTCGACCATGGCCGCGTGGTGCGTGGCTATCTGGGCGTAGCGATTCAGGATCTGGATGAGGCCCTGGCGCGGGCCCTGGACGTGGATGCGCGACAGGGTGTGGTGATCGCGGGAGTGGAGCCGGACACGCCGGCGCAGGCTGCGGGCCTTCGGGAGGGGGATGTGGTCATCGCGATGGACGGCCAGCCGGTGTCGGGTGCGTCACCGTTTCGCAACCAGATCGCCCTGGCGCCGGCCGGTACGGTGGTGGAGCTGACCCTGATCCGGGACGGACGCGAGCAGACCGTCCCGGTCACGCTGGGCGAGCGTGAGGATCCGGCATCGGCGGCGGTGGAGCCGGTCGCCGATGCCCTGGGGCTTCGCGTGGAGTCGTTGACGTCGCAGCACCGCGAGCGGTTTCGCATCACGCCCCGGGTCGAGGCGGGGGCGGTGGTGGTGGAGGTGCTCCCGGGCAGCCGGGCGGCGCGGGCGGGTCTGCGGCCCGGTGACGTGGTGATCGAGGCCAACCGTCGTCCCGTGCGGGGGGTGGACGCGTTTCACGCGGCCGTGGGGGATGCGCGGGGACAGGTGCTCGTTCGGGTGGTGCGGGGTGGGGCCGCGCTCTTTGCGGTGATTCCCTGACGACACCGCGGGGAGTCCTGCCCCTGCGGACCGGTCCGGCCTCCGATCGGCGGGTGCTCGCGTCCGGCGCGCCGTGCCGCGCGGAGGTCGAGGGGGGCGGGCTCCACGAGGGAGCGCCGGCAATCGCCGAGCCGGGGGAGGGTTCTCCGGGGCGCGCCGTGGTGGAGACGGCCCGGGGGGGATCGTGGTCGCTGTGGGGGGAGTGCTCACCGAAGCGCGAGGGGTGTTTCCGGGGCGAAGGCGGGAGAAGCACCCGATGCGACGTCACTTCCCTGTGTTCAACTGGAACGCGTTTTGCTACACTTCGGCGTGGATTGCGGGTGCCGTTCGAAAATGCACGGCCCCGTCTTCCTCCCCCCACGCGCCGTGACGGAGTCCGCCAGCCGGGTCCTTGAGCGGCGGAGTGTGTTCCGCAGGACCCAGCGAGAGGACAGCGACATGATGGATGTGAACCAGTGCGTGAGGCGAGCGGGGTGGCTTCTTGTGGCCACGCTGTTCCTTGGAGCGTGTGCGGAGCAGGTGGGCGATATCGATCGCACCCAGCCGAACGCGCTTCGCAAGGCGGACTTCGAGGGCGAGTGGTACATCCGCCAGACGGTGATCGAGGTGCCGCCGGCCCACATCGGTTCGCAGGAGCCGGCGATGTCGATCGAGCAGGCGTTCCGTCGTCTGCCGATGTTCGAGGGATTCACGCTGGACACGGAGCGTGTGCGGTGGCGGATCACCGAGGATCGGCTCGAGGCGCATCGCTCGTACTCGGTGGTCCCGGGGATGACGTGGGACAGCGCGCTGGACGCGGACGGCCGGCCCGTGGACACGCGTCAGCTGGACACGGAGGGCATCGGCGATGACGGGTTCATGGAGCAGGTGGTCGCGGCGTTTCAGATCCGCCAGCACTTCGACGTGATTCGGTCATACAACCCGAGCACGGGCGAGCAGACGAACGTCCTCGTGGAGGATGCCTCCGACCGGCACTGGTACGAGCGGGACTTCATGCGGGTGAACTGGGCCGCCAACATGGTGGACTCCTTCCAGTACGCTGGCCAGCGCGTGGGGGCGCAGTCGGTCAGCACGATGGGAGAGGAGTACAACAACGACCTGTCGATCCGGTTCGTGCGCGATGAGGAAGGGGAGCTCGAGTACTTCGACTTCGTGACCGATCACTATCTCTTCCCGAGCGTGTACGACTGCTACCTGTACGGCCCCACGGACTGTGCATCCCAGCGGGTACGCATCCGCACGAGCGTGATGCGGGTCGCCGCGGAGTCGGATTACGAGCCGGTGACGTACACGGACCGCGACATGGACCGGTTCGGGTACTTCCGGACGGAGCGCACGACGTACAACCGGGAGCGCGGCGCGACCCAGGAAGGACAGATCCAGCTCGCGAACCGCCACAACCTCTGGCAGGACACGTGGCAGCGGGACGCCGAGGGCAACCTCGTTCGCGACACGGACGGGAAGCCGATCGCCCGGCCGTTCGCCGAGCGGACGCCCCGCCCGATCGTGTACCACCTGTCGCTGGGCTTCCCGCAGGAAATGCTCGAGCCGATGCCGGGCCTGACGGACACCTCCATCGCCGTGGAGACGGTGCTGGGCTGGGACCGCGCGTTCCGTCGCACGGTGGCCGCGGCCCGGAACAACGGGGACGTCAGCGACTGGGAGAACAACACACCGCACATGTTCGTGCTTTGCCACAACCCGGTGCAGGAGCTCCCGGTGTGGCCGCCGGATCCGGCGTACAGCCACTGGTGCGGGGAAGAAGGGGACCGGGTGCTGATGGGTGACCTCCGCTACAACGTGAAGTACTGGGTCCACAACCCGCAGGCGATGGGCCCTCTCGGCTATGGTCCCTCCGCGGCCGACCCGGTGACCGGCGAGATCATCAGCGGAACCGCCTACATGTACGGGGCGAGCGTGGACACGTACGCCAGCTACGCGGTCGACATCCTGCGGTTCGTGAACGGTGACCTGACGGAGAGCGACCTGATGGACGCCGAGTACCTGCGGGAGCAGATCCGCGCCGGCCGGGACGGGCGCATCGATCCCCGAGGTGGTCCGAAGTCCTTCGTCGACATCGGCTCGGACCTCTCGATGGACCTGTCGCACCTGGATGTCGCCATCCCCACCGACGTGACGGAGCTGATGGCGGGGGGCGCCCTCGAGCGCGTGAACTTCCTCCGCGAGCGGCTCGCGAACGACGATCACTCCGTGCTTCCGCGCTACACCGAGCGGCACCGCCAGGCGCACCAGCGCCTGATGGACAGCGGGTTCGACACCATGCTCATGGACGACGAGTGGCTCAACGGCTTCGGCATGGACCACCGGGAGCTCGCCGACAACGCCTTCGAAGCGCTGCGCCCCGGCCGGGTGCTTCAGGATCTCGAGACCCGTCACCGGCACCGCAACAGCCGCCTGCGCACCGGTCACTGCATGATCCACGTGGAGGACATGGACGACTCGCTCTACGGGATCGCCCAGCACTACGAGGGGCGTCGGGACTACGACCAGATCTGGCAGGAGATCCGTGGCCTCATCTACAAGTCCGTCCAGGAGCACGAGATCGGCCACACCATCGGCCTCCGCCACAACTTCTCGGGCAGTGCGGACGTCCTGAACTACTTCGACGGCTACTGGACCGCCCGGCGCACCGGCATGGTCGGCGCCACCGGCGAGACCATTCCCTTCCGCCGCCCGAACAACGTCGCCGAGATCTACGGTGTCGCCGCGCTGACGGACGAGCAGATCGACATGAGGATGCGCGAGTACCAGTACTCCAGCATCATGGACTACTCGTCGGGCTTCCACACCGACATCCAGGGCATCGGCCGCTACGACGAGGCGGCGATCCTCTACGCGTACTCGAAGGGAGCCGATGCCCACCAGACGCGTCCGAGCAGCAGCCGGTTCAACACCCAGCAGTCCGGGTTCGTCGAGGTCTGGGACGACGTTCCCGAGGAGGCGTGGAACACCCTCGGTGCCCTGGAGGAGCGTCGCAGCATCGGCTACTACAACCACCTCGAACTCTTCCACTACACGACCCTCGTGGAGGCTCTCGGCGGTGGTGACATTCAGGCCGGCGTCGACCGCATCGCCGACCGTCGCCTCATGCGCCTGAGCGAGCTGGAGCGTCTGCGGGAGCGTGGCGAGGAGCGTCCCCTGGAGGTTCCGTACCTCTTCTGCTCGGACGAGTACCGCAGCAGCCGGCAGCAGTGCCGGACCTGGGACCGCGGCGCCGACCCCCTCGAGCAGACGCTCGACTACATCCAGCGCTACCGGAGCTTCTACTTCCTCGAGAACTTCCGCCGGGACCGCATCGCGTGGAACCCGTCGTCGGTGCTGAACCGATACGCGGGCCGCTACTTCTTCGAGCTGGTCGACACCTACCAGCGCTGGCTGCTCGCCGTGGCGATCAACTCGAACCGCCCCGACCCCATCCTGGACAACGGCTGGACCTTCGCCGCCTACGCAGGGCTGAACCTGCTCGGTGAGGTGCTCACCACCCCCAGCAACGGCTCCTACGTCCGTCGCTCCGTCGAGCAGTTCGACCCCGAAACCGGCGAGCCGATCGACCCGGTCACGCGGTACGTGCTGTCGTCGTTCGATCGCACCACCAACGCGGAGATCTACGTGCCCCTCGGCGAAGGTCGCCGTCGGTTCTCCATGTATGACGCCGACGAGGGCTACTACTACTACCTGTACCCCGTCATGGCCGGCCACCAGTGGGCCTACATCGGTGCGGTCCTCGCCATCGTCAGCAATGCCGTCCAGGTTCGGGGCGTCGAGGTCGGGTCGCTCGACACGACCTACTCCATTCCCCCCTACCTCGTCTTCCAGGACGAGCTCACCGAGCTCTTCAACGGCCTCTTCCTCAACGACGTGGCCACCGTGGGACCGGTCTACGAATTCGGGAGCAACCCGGGAATCCGCCCGCGGACCCTCGTGTCGCTGTCCGCGGGGAACGACCTGATCAACCCGGAGAACGGGCTGCCCATCCAGCCGAGCATGATGATCGCCCAGCCCCTGAGCGAGAATCAGCTCCCGGGTACGGTCGTGGATCCGCGCATCGGCTTCACCGAGCGCGTCTACCCCGCGCTGTACGGCATGGCCTTCTTCACCAGCAATTACAGCCTGAACTTCCCGGATCAGAACAAGGTCTTCCGTCTCGGCAGCGGAGAGTCGATCGACCCCGGCCCGGGATTCGAGGTCATCTCCTTCTGCGACCCCACACCGCTCGGCGGAGGCCAGTGCTATGCCGCGCTGAACCCGGAGGGCCAGCCTCCCCGGGCCGGCGCCGCGCGACTCATCCAGCGCGCCCGCATCAGCGCCATGCAGTACGAGCGCAACCCCACGCGCAACCTGGAGTTCGAGATCCAGGATCGCGTGCAGGACCTGAACATGATGCGGTCCCTCTACCAGGAGTTCGGTCGGAACTTCTGAACGAGCGGGTCGTGCCCCTCGCGACGCCCGCGTCCCCTCCCCGGGACGCGGGCGTTTTCGTTCAGGGAGAGCCATGGGGATGCCCAACGCCGGTGGCGTCGACGGCCGGGCCATCTTACGCTGTGCGGGGCAGAATCGATTCGCCTCCCGGAGACGTGGAGTTCACCATGCGCAAGCCGTTGTCCCACCAGCAGGAAGAAGCACTGTCGCGAATGCGCGAGGTGCTCCAGGACGACCTGCTCTCCCTGCGGGTCTCCGGTGTCCGGTTCGAGGAACACTTCGACCGGGACGAGTGCTCGATCGCCTGCTCTGTCCGCGAGGAGCCTGCTGGCCAGTCCATCTCCGTGGAGGCCACCGGCGTGGGCCTGATCGATGCGTTCTTCAGCGGACTGTGTACCCGGTATGCCGACGCCCACCCCTCGCTGGGCACCCTTCGCTTCACCGGGTTCCAGGTGACCGGACTCATGGGGGACAGCAGCAACGGCAGCGGTTCGGATGCGAAGGCCGATGCGACCATCACCGTGACCAACTCGTACGGGCACACCTTCGAGTTCGGCGCGATCACCCCATCCGTGGCGCAATCGAGCATGGAGAGCGTGCTGGCTGCCGTCGAGTACTTCGTGAACTCCGAGAAGGCCTACATCCAGATGGTCCGTGCCCTGGAGCACTATCGTGCCGAGGGCCGAACGGATCTGGTAGCGAAGTACACGGACCTGTTGACGAATATGGTGCGAAACACGTCCTACTCCGACGTCATCGAGCAGTTGCGGCGCAGTACACTCTGACGGCTCCTGGTGCACGCGCACGACCGGGCGAGCGCGAGGCGCGCATCTCCCCGCCCTGTCCCAGCCCGCGACTGGGGCGCGGGAGCGTGGACGAAGGCCTGGGGCACCCCCGGCCCGACTTTCGGCGGACAACGCCGGGTCGAGTGGCCCGTCGTCGCCTCCGACCGGGGCACGGCATGGCCGGTCCAGCGACCGGCCGCCCCGGGTCGTCAGCGGTTGAGGTCGATTCGTCGCACGGCGCGGATCGCGCTGGGGTCGCCGGTCAGGGAGGCGGCGTCCTCGATGAGTCGATGCAGCCCGTCGTCGTCGAGCTGGCGGTCGATGGCGACGACTTCGTAGGCGATTCCGTAGTCGTGGAAGTCCCGGTGAACGCTCATGAGATTGCTCGCACCGGCGTGGTAGACGGCGTCGTCCACGGCCTTCTTGGTTCCGCGTCGATTGGAGTGCACGACAGTGAGGACGTGGTCGACGCCATCGGAGGCCTCGAGTCCGACCTCCACGTTCGGACCGAACACGCAGTTGCGGAGGGTTCCCATCTGGCTCAGGCGCTGGGTGGTGGCGGCCACATGTCGGGCGATGCGGGGCTGTGCTTCGAGGGTGGAGGCTCCGATATGGGGTGTGGCGAAGATGCGCGGGTGAGCCGCGTAGGGGTTTCGCCACTCGTCCTCGGCGTTGGCGGGTTCCTCGGGGAACACGTCGACCATGGCGACTTCCACGTGGTACTCGTCCACGGCGGCGACGAGGTGTTCGGCCGAGTGGATGGAACCGCGGGCGAGGTTGAGGAAGACGCGGGGGCTGTCGTGTTCCTTTTCGCTCATGGCGGCGAAGTGCTCGGGCTGGAGCAATCCGTCGTTGGAGCGTCCGTTGAAGTCATGTGCGCCGACGTGACAGGTGACGATGTCGGCGGAGGCGAAGAGGGAGTGGAGGGTGGGGCAATATTCCCAGCCCATGGTGATCCCGACTTCGCGGGCGACATCGCGGTTGTCGTGGAAGGCGACACGCATGCCGAGGGCCTGTCCGAGGCGCGCGACCTGCTTTCCGATGTTTCCGAGCCCGAGGATGCCGAGGGTCTTTCCCTGCACTTCGAAGCGCTGCTTCTGGGACTTTCGGAACTCGTGCCGATCGAGCTCGCGGGCGGCCTGGAAGACGCGCCGGGAGAGGCAGAGGATCTCGCCGATGACGAGTTCGGCGACGGAGCGTCCGTTGGAGACGGGGTCGTTGGTGACGAGGACCCCGCGGCTTGCGCAGGCGCCCTTGTCGACGGAGTCGTCACCGATGCAGCACAGCATCACGCCGAAGAGTCCCGGCGCGGCGTCGAGCACGCGCTCGGTGACCTGGACGCGGGATCTCTTGTAGAGCAGGTCGTAGGGGTCACTCTCGAGGAGCCGGACGAGTCCGGCCTCGTCGGTGGGCGTGACCTCGGGGCGGTGGCAGGCGATCCCGATGGCGGCGAGGTGGGCATCGAGCAGTGGGTCGGGGTTCTCGAGCACGAGGGCCCTGCGGAAAGGGCCCACACCGACACGCGCGTTCTGCTGGTTCATGATGCCTTGCCGCCTTCGGCTTGATGGGCCTCTACCTCGGGCTTGGCGTACCGGTAGAGGAGTTCGCTGACGACGTCGACCTGGGTCCGGCCGGTGCGTTCGCAGTATTCGCGGAGGGTGTCATGCGCCTGGACACTGATCCAGACGGGCTTCTTCGATTCGTTGGCCATGTGGGATCCTGTGGGGGCGCGCGCGGCGCACGCGTCGCTGTGCTTCGATCAGCGTACGAGGTGGACGCCACCGAAGTAGCGCAGCTTGCTGTCCGCCTTGACGGGGATGGGCTCGACGCCGTGGGTCATGTCGTGGTCGACGCTTGCGGTCTCCACGACTGCGGGGGCGTCGGCGGTTGCGGTGTCCCGCTCGGCGGCCTCGGCGTTCTTCCGGGGATCGGAGTCGGTCTCACCGGCGATCTCGCGGGCGCTGTCCTCGGCCTTGTCCTCGATCGTGGGGGCGGGGGGGGCCTCGTCAGCCGGTTCGGCGAGACCTGCGCTGGGGTCGAGGGAGTCGAGCCTGCTCAGCACGAGCTCGCTGGCGACCTCCACCATGGGCCGCTTGAGGATCTTTGCCCATGCCTTCAGGATCCTGTGGGCATCCTCGTCCACCCACACCGGCTTCTTGTCCGCGGCCATTGTTCCTCGCTGTCGGGATCGGTCGGTCCGGTCGGCGGGACCGAACCGTGAAGGCACGATTCTTAGCACAGCGTGGCCATCGGTCAACCCGCCATGCGGGTGCCGGAATCAGCGTCGTCCCCCCATCATGACGGACACGGTTCCGGCGAGGTTGCGCACGAGACTGGCCGGCAGGACCGTGTCCAGCAGGATCTCGTTGTGGTCACGGCGGGGCTCGATCTCGGCGAACACGCGGTAGAGCCCGAGCACCCCGAGCTGGACCCGGTTGGAGGCGAGGATGCGGGGCCAGCGCTGCTCGAAGGTGCGTGCGTCGGCGGGGGAGGAGAAGACGAGACGTGCGCCGAACTCGGGATTGCGCTGGGCACCGAGGCTGAGGTGCACCTCGGAGGGGGGAGACGCGTTGCCGAGGCCGGCGATGTCGAGGGTCGCGAACCCGGTCAACGTGGCCATGATGGCGGGCCCGTCGGGGCCCTCTCCGCCGAAGTGGGCCACCTGGAGGATGCCGTCGATCCAGCCCTCCGCGCGCACGGGGGGAGTGTCGGTGGCCCGCACGGTTCGGGTCCTGCGGCGGGACTCCCCGGAGAGGTCCACGGTGGCGCCACCGAGCGAGCCTGCAGCGGCGTCACCGAAGCGCTCCAGCCGGGAAGGCGCGGCGAAAGGTGCGCCTTCGCCCTCGTCCCCGTCGGGTGCGGGCGGCGGATCCCCCTCTTCCTCGCCATGCTCGGCCTGCTCGTTCTCCTCGGGCTCCCGCAACCAGTCGAGGGCGCCGTCGAGACCACGGGGCCGGGGAGCCCCGGCGAGGAGCGGTTCCATGAACTCGGGCCGCGTGAAGAGGAAGAGGTCGTCGCGCGGCAGCACGAACACGCGCGGGTCTCGCCGCTGTCGTCCCTCCACCGGCGTCCCGTGCAGCCTTCCGCTCACTTCTTCCCAGTCGACCCCACCGGGAACCCCGGCGGCGAGCATTCGGGTGACGGCGCCCGGAGGGAGACGATGAACCGCCGCGATGAACGTCTGGTTGATGAAGCGCGGGTCGGCGGACGCGATCAGCATGGCGTCGACGTCGTCGATCGGATCGACATTGGAGCCCCCCACCAGGGTCCTCCAGTCGGGCAGTGCGCCGAGGAGCGTCTCGACGCTGCTGCGGTGGGGGGACCGGCGCAGGCGGTCGTTGCGCAGGATGACCACCACCACCGCCCCTTCCGGGCCCCACATGGACAGGTCGGTGGCCACGGGATGCCGGGTGCCCTCCGGGTATCGCTCGGCAGGAGGCAGGTCCGCGGCGTCCGGGCCCGGCGTGTCGTCGACGGGAGTGCGCGCGGTGGCCACTTCCTCCTCCCGCTCCGCCTCCCGCTCCGCCTGCCGTCGTGCCTCCTCCTCGGCTCTTGCGGCTCGGCGCGCTCGGCGCTCCCGTCGCGCTCTGGCCTCTTCCTGCGCGGCGAGTCGTGCGGCTTCGCGTTCTTCCGCCGACGGCTCGGGGCTGGCTTCGGCGACGGCCTCGTCGGTCGGCTCGGGTTCGGTGTCCTCGTCGGGTTCGGTGTCCTCGTCGGGGGCGGTGTCCTCGTCGGGGGCGGCTTCGCTTTCGTCGCTGTCGTCGGGCTCTGCGGGTGGTGGTTCTTCGGGCGGGAGTTCGACTTCGGGCGCGATGGACACGGTCGGTGTGGGGAGTTCGCCGAGGTGCTCCATGAGGGCGACGCCGAGGCTGGTCTGGAAGCTGGCGCGCACGGTGGGGTTGAGGAGGGTCCAGACGAGGGAGGAGGTGACGAGTGCGACGTGGAGGATGGCCGAGAGAAGGAGCGAGAGGGCGAGGGCTCGGCCGAGACGGGCGGGGCGCCACGCGGTGGGCGTTGCGTCGTCGTGCTCGTCGGTGTCGGCGTGCGATGGGGGGGAGTCGGTCATGGATGGGTGGGCGGGGGCGCTGGAGCCGGTCGCAGTTGTGGTGCGTCCGGTGCCGGACGACAAGGGAGACGGGGGGAGGCGGTGGGCATTCACGGGTTGGCGTATCCGGTGGACCGAGGCAGCGGAAATTGCTGCGGCGCGCCATTCGGCCTTTTCGTCGGCGGCGATCGATCCTACACTGTGCGCTGGCCACGAGGGCAGTTGTCCGTTCCGGAGCGACGCCCGGGGTGGCCGTGATGGTGCATGGTCTCACGCCCTGCGAGGTCGTTGCCTGCACCGAGTGGCGCGCGTCCGGGTGCTCCGGGGAGCATTCGACCGGAGCCGGGGTTTCCCGCCGGAGCCCTTCCGGGGTCTCGCCGTCGCCAGGAGTGTACTCGAGTTCTGGAGAGGTTCATGTTCCACGTCCCCAACCCGCCCCCGCGCCAGGGCCTGTATGACCCGTCCTTCGAGCACGACAATTGTGGTGTGGGGTTCGTGGCGAGCCTGACGGGCACGCCTTCGTACGGGATCGTGGAGCAGGGTCTGCTGGGTCTGCGTCGTCTGGAGCACCGGGGTGCTGCGGGTGCGGATGCCCGCACGGGGGATGGGAGTGGCCTTCTGATTCAGGTCCCTGACCGCCACCTTCGCCGGGAGACTGCGGCGCTGGGGTTCGAGTTGCCTGCTCCGGGGACGTGGGCGGTGGGGATGCTTTTCCTTCCGCGTCATCCCGAGCGGCGGATCGTGTGCGAGGGTCTGATGGAGCGGGTGGCGCGGGAGTCGGGTCTGGGGCTGCTCGGCTGGCGGGACGTTCCGACGGACGATCGGCCGCTGGGGGTTCTGGCCCGGGAGGTCCAGCCGTTCGTGCGCCAGATCTTCCTGTCCGCGCCGCCGGAGATGCTCGACGCGGAGGGGTGGTCGGACGCGTTCGAGCGGAGGCTGTATCTGGTGCGGCGGCGCTGGGAGGGGGAGGCGGCGACCCTGGGCCTCGCCGGCTTCTACGTCGCGAGTCTCTCGTCGCGCACGCTGGTGTTCAAGGGGAGGCTCCGCGCCGATCAGCTCGGTGAGTTCTACACGGATCTTCAGCGTCCGGACGTGGAGAGCGCCGTGGCGCTGGTGCACGAGCGGTACAGCACGAACACGTTTCCGACCTGGGATCTGGCGCAGCCGTTCCGTCTGCTGGCGCACAACGGCGAGATCAACACCTTGCGCGGCAACGTGAACTGGATGCGGGCGCGGGAGCGCGCGCTTCGGTCTCCGGTGTACGGGCAGGAGCTGGAGAATCTGCTTCCCGTGCTTCAGCCGAACGGTTCGGACTCGGCGACTCTGGACAACGCCCTCGAGTTCCTGGTGATGAACGGGTACGGGCTGGAGCATGCGCTGATGATGCTGGTTCCGGAGGCCTGGGAGAACCACGCGGAGCTCGATCCGTCGTTGCGGTCGTTCTACGAGGTGCACGCGACGTTCATGGAGCCGTGGGACGGTCCGGCGGCCCTGATGCTGACGGACGGGCGCAAGGTCGCGGCGGTTCTGGATCGCAACGGTCTTCGTCCGGCGCGCTTCGTGGTGACGCGGGACGATCGGGTGATCATGGCGTCGGAGGCGGGCGTGCTCGACGTGCCGGACCGCGACGTGGTGCGCAAGGGGCGCCTCGAGCCCGGTCGCATGTTCCTGCTGGACCTGGAGGAGGGCCGCATTCTCGACGACTGTGCGGTGAAGGACGCGGTGTGCCATTCGCGGGACTATGCGGGCTGGCTCGAGCGGCACCGCTACCACCTGCGGGACCTTCCCGAGCCTCCGCGGGAGCAGCGGCCCGATCTGCCGACGGTGCGCCTGCGGCAGCGGGTCTTCGGCTATACCCGGGAGGACCTGGAGATGGTGCTTCGCCCGATGGCCGAGGGTGGGCACGAGCCGGTCGGGTCCATGGGGGACGACACCCCCATCGCGGCCCTGAGCGATGGCCCGCTGAATTTCTTCACCCACTTCCGGCAGCTCTTCGCCCAGGTGACGAACCCTCCGATCGATCCGATCCGCGAGTCCCTCGTGATGTCGCTGGGCACGTGGATCGGCGGTCAGGAGAATCTTCTGTCCCCGGAGCCGGAGCCTCGGGATGCGCTCTATCTTCCCCAGCCGATCCTGACCAACCGTGAGCTCGAGCAGTTGCGGCACATCCGCTCGGGCACCCTGGTGGCCACCACGCTTCCGTCGGTCTTCTCGGTCGCGCAGGGTGCGGAGGGGCTGGAGGTGGCCCTGCGCAACCTGTGCGACGCGGCGCTGCGTTCGATCGACGCCGGCTACACGCTTCTCGTGCTCTCGGACCGTTCGGTGAACGCCGCGTTCGCGCCGATTCCCGCGCTGCTGGCCGTCGGAGCGGTCCACCATCACCTGGTGCGCGCGGGGCGCCGCAACCGGGTGGATGTGGTCATCGAGACGGGGGAGGCCCGCGAGGTGGCCCATCACGCGCTCCTGATCGGATATGGGGCGAGCGCGGTGAACCCTTACCTGGCCTTCGAGTCGATCGAGGCGATGATCGATCGGGGCGAGCTGGACGGAGAGCTGCGTCCGGAGCAGGGTGTCGAGCACTACATCCGGGCGTGTCGCAAGGGCCTGCTGAAGATCCTCAGCAAGATGGGGATCAGCACCATCCGGTCGTACCACGGCGCGCAGATCTTCGAGGCGCTCGGCCTGGATCCGGAGCTGGTCGACCGTTGCTTCGAGGGCACGCCCTCGCGCATCGGCGGGCTGCGGCTGGAGGACATCGGGGAGCGGGTGGCCCTTCGCCACCAGCGGGTCTGCACACTGGATCCGGAGCGGCCGGCCTCCCTGACGCCGGGGGGGGTGTATCACTACCGGGTCGGCGGGGAGCGACACCAGCTCGCTCCCGAGCCGATCGCGGCGCTGCGCCGGGCGGCCACCCAGGGACATCGCGAGAGCTACGAGGCCTTCGCGGCCCGCTCGAACGATCCCTGGGAGGGTGCGCCCACGCTGCGCAACCTGATGCGCCTGCGGTCCGCTCCCGCTCCGCTCCCGATCGAGGAGGTGGAGAGCGTGGCGGACATCGTGCGCCGCTTCCACACGGGCGCGATGAGCCTCGGTGCGATCAGCGCATCGGCCCACGAGGCGCTCGCGATGGCGATGAACCGCATCGGGGGCAAGAGCAACACGGGGGAGGGAGGCGAGGACCCGATCCGCTACACGCCGCGGCCGGACGGGACGGATGCGCGGAGCGCCATCAAGCAGATCGCGAGTGGCCGGTTCGGGGTGACGAGCCACTATCTCGTGAACGCGGACGAGATCCAGATCAAGATGGCGCAGGGCGCGAAGCCGGGCGAGGGTGGCCAGCTTCCCGGGCACAAGGTCAGCGAGGTGATCGCGCGGGTCCGGCACTCCACGCCCGGGGTCACGCTGATCTCGCCGCCGCCGCACCACGACATCTATTCGATCGAGGATCTGTCGCAGCTCATCTTCGACCTCAAGAACGTGAACCCTCGGGCGCGCATCTCGGTGAAGCTCGTGTCCGAGGTCGGGGTCGGCACCGTGGCGGCGGGGGTGGCGAAGGCGAAGGCGGATGTGATCCTCATCGCGGGGCACTCGGGCGGGACGGGAGCGTCGCCGCTGAGTTCGATTCGCCATGCGGGCATCCCGTGGGAGATCGGACTGGCCGAGGCGCACCAGGTTCTCGTGCGCAACGATCTCCGCGGGAGGGTGGTGCTGCAGACCGACGGCAAGATGCGCACGGGTCGCGATGTCCTTGTGGCCGCGCTTCTCGGCGCCGAGGAGTTCGGCTTCTCGACGATGCCGCTCATCGCGCTCGGCTGCATCATGATGCGCAAGTGCCACCTCAACACGTGCCCGGTGGGCATCGCCACGCAGAATCCGGAGCTGGAGCGTCGGTTCGCCGGACACCCGGACCATGTGGTGCGCTACCTCTTCTTCGTGGCCGAGGAGCTTCGTCAGCTCATGTCGTCGCTGGGCATCGCCCGGGTGGACGATCTGATCGGCCGGTCGGATCTGCTGGAGCCGATGGCGGAGCATCCCCACATCCGGGAGCGGCGTCTCGACTTCAGCGCGATCCTCGATCGTCCGCTGGTGCCGAGTCGAGTGGCGGTGCGCTGTGCGATGGATCGCGTGCACACGGTGGATCAGCGGGTCGACCCGTGGCTGATCGAGCAGGCCGGTCCGGCGATCGAGCGCCAGGAGCCGGTGGAGATCCACATCGCGGTGCAGAACACGGACCGGGCGATCGGCACCCGTCTGAGCGGATTCATCGCCGAGCGCTGCGGGGCGGCGGGTCTGCCGGCGGACACCATCACGTGTCGGCTGCATGGCTCGGCGGGCCAGTCGTTCGGGGCCTTCCTGTCCCCGGGGGTCGTGCTCGACCTCGAGGGGGAGGCGAACGACTATGTGGGCAAGGGGATGAGCGGGGGCCGGCTGGTGGTGCGGCCCACGGCGGACGCTCCGTTCGCGCCCGAGGAGAACGTGATCATCGGGAACACGGCCCTGTACGGCGCCACGGCGGGGGAGGCGTTCATCCACGGTCTCGCGGGCGAGCGATTCGCGGTCCGGAATTCCGGGGCGACGGCGGTGGTGGAGGGGGTGGGCGATCATGGTTGCGAGTACATGACCGGAGGCCGCGTGGTGATTCTCGGTCGGTTCGGCCGCAACTTCGCCGCCGGCATGAGTGGCGGGATCGCGTGGGTACATGATCCGGAGGGCCTGCTGGAGCGGCGTTGCAACACGGAGCTGGTGGAGCTGGGTCCGGTGGAGGAGCCGGACGAGCTCCGGGCGATCGTCGCTCGGCATCATCTGTTCACGGGCAGCACCACGGCGGCGGCGATGCTGGAGGACTGGGCGGCGGCGGTGCGGCGGTTCGTGCGGGTGATCCCGACCGAGTACCGTCGCATTCTGGCGCTGCGTGCGGAGTCCCTGGCCGCGACGGCCGCGCGGACGCAGGAGGTGACCCATGGCTGATCCGAGTGGATTCCTGAAGTACGGCCGCGAAGGCGAGCTCAAGCGCGACCCGCGGGAGCGGGTGGACTCGTACGACGAGTTCGTGCTGCCGACGCCACCGGACCGGATGCATCGTCAGGCGTCTCGCTGCATGGATTGCGGGGTGCCGTTCTGCCACACGGGCTGTCCGATCCACAACCTGATCCCCGAGTGGAACGATCTGGTGCGGCGCGAGCGCTGGGACGAGGCGTTCGAGCGGCTCGACGCGACGAACAACTTCCCGGAGATCACCGGGCGGGTGTGCCCGGCGCCCTGCGAGTCGGCGTGCGTGCTGAGCATCGACCGTCAGCCGGTGGCGATCAAGCTGATCGAGCGGAACATCGCCGACCGGGCGATCGAGGAGGGCTGGATCCGGCCGCGGCCATCGCGGCAGCGCCGGGAGGAGTCGGTGGCGATCATCGGCAGCGGCCCGGCCGGTCTGACGGCGGCCCAGCAGCTTGCGCGGGCGGGGGTGCAGGTGACGGTGTTCGAGCGGGACGACCGGATCGGCGGGCTGATGATGTACGGGATTCCGGACTTCAAGCTCGACAAGCGATTGCTGACGATGCGTCGCGAGCAGATGGAGGCGGAAGGGGTGGTGTTCCGCACGGGGGTGGACATCGGGGAGGGGGTGAACGCGAACGACCTGCTCGGGGAGTTTGACGCGGTGCTCATCGCGGTGGGGGCGCCGCGTCCGCGGGACCTTCCGGTGCCCGGCCGGCATCTGCTCGGCATCCACCAGGCGATGGACTACCTCACGCAGCAGAACCGCCGGGTACAGGGGGACTGGATCGAGGAGCCGCGTTCCATCGAGGCGGCGGACCAGCGGGTGATCGTGATCGGAGACGGTGACACCGGGTCCGACTGCATCGGCACGGCGAACCGCCAGGGAGCGCGACAGATCGTGCAGTTCGGACGCAAGGCGACGCCGCCGAGCACGCCGGATCCCACGACCCCGTGGCCGGAGGTTCCGTTCCGGCTCGAGACGTCGGAGAGCCAGGAGGAGGGGTGCGAGCGGGTGTGGAGCGTGCGGACGAAGCGGTTCCTCGGGGACGCGGAGTCGGGTCGGGTGATCGCGGTGGAGACCGTCGACCTGGACTGGGGTCCGCCGGACGCGAACGGCCGGCGAGTGGGGCGGGAGGTTCCGGGCAGCGAACGGCGGTGGGATGCGGATCTCGTCCTGCTGGCGGTGGGATTCGTGGGCCCGGCCGACACGCTCATGAAGCAGTTCGGGCTGCAGGCGACCGACGTGGGGACGATTCAGGTCGATGCGGACGGGCAGACCAGCCGCCCCGGCGTCTTCGCGGCGGGCGACTGCATGCGCGGCGCGTCCCTCGTGGTCTGGGCCATCCGGGACGGGCGGGTTGCCGCCGACGGGATCCTCCGGTACCTCGATGGACAGCGCGCCGGCCGCGAGCGTCACGCCCATCCACGCCCTGCATGACGTCCCCCGCGAGCGCCGACGCGAAGTCCCTCCCGTGACGCGCGCCCATGGCCCTGCTGCTGCGAGACATTCGACCCGAGGATCTCGGCGGCCTGCTGGCACTGGCGGAGCAGTTCGATACGGTGAACCTGCCGGCGGACCGCGCGGTGCTGGCCGAGCTGATCGACCGCTCCGCGCGCTCGTTCGCCGGACCGGAGGACACTCCGGGGGATGGGCTGTACCTCTTCGCGCTGGTCGACGACGCGGACGGGACGGTGCTCGGTTCGTCCATGATCATCGCGAGCCATGGCACGCCGGAGGATCCGCACAACTTCTTCCGCATCGACGCGGACGAGCGGTTCAGCCCCACCCTGGGCAAGGTGTTTCGGCACGAGACGCTCACGTTCCGGCAGTCGTACACCCCTCATACGGAGCTGGGCGGCCTGATGCTCGATCCGTCGTGGCGGGGGCACCCTCAGCGGTTGGGGCGCCTGCTCTCGCTGGTGCGGTTCCTGTACATCGCGCTGCACCCCCGGCGGTTCCACGATCGGCTGCAGGCCGAGCTTCTTCCGCCCTTCGAGGCCGACGGCAGCAGCCGCCTGTGGGAGTGGCTCGGGCGGCGGTTCACCGGCCTGGACTATCCCGAGGCCGATCGGCTGTCGCGGGCCAACCGCGAGTTCATCCCGGCCCTCTTTCCGCGGGTGCCGATCTACACGGCGCTCCTTCCGCCGGAGGTCCGGGCCGTCATCGGTGCCGTCCATCCGGACACCCTGGGTGTGGAGCGGCTCCTGACTTCGCTGGGGTTCGTCTGGAACCGGCACATTGACCCGTTCGATGGTGGTCCCCATTACGAAGCCCGGCAGGCGGAGGTCCCCCTGCTCGGCTCGGTCGTTCGGTGCGGGTCGGTCCTGGAGGCCCCGGCCGGGGTGAGCACGGGTCCCTGTCTCGTGCACATGCCCCGGGCGCCCGGCCGGTTCGAGGCGACGGTTCGGGAGGCCGTCGTCGCGCGGGACGAGCTGCTGGTGGTTCCGCGCGCTGCAGCCGGCTCTGCCCCCGCGGAGTGGCGGGGGGTGGAGGACGAGGCCGCCCCCCTGGACGCGATGCCCCTGCCCCCCTGAATCCCGCGCCTGATCGCGCACTGCCCCGCACAGCCCCTGCACAGTCCATGCCGCCATCCGAGCCACACAGTCCGCCCGTGCGAGGGCACTTCATCGACGGCCAGTGGGTCCCTGGCGAGGGTCCGACGTTCCGGAGCGTGGACCCGAGCCGGCCGAGCGTGTCGCTGGGCACGTGGCGGGCGGGCACCGCCGGCGAGGTCGACGCCGCCGTGCGGTGCGCGGCGGAGGCTGCCCGGGACTGGGCGCTGAAGCCGCTCTCCCACCGGATCGCGGTGCTGGACGCGTTCGCGCGAGCGCTCGAGGCGCGGGAGGATGTCCTGGCGAGGACGATCAGCCGCGAGATGGGCAAGCCGCTGCGGGAGGCGCGGGGGGAGGCGCGGGCGCTCGGCCGCAAGTGGGTGCTCACGCGCGCCTGTGCCCGGGCGGAACTGGCGCCGGTGCATCCGGAGGGGGTGCCGGGGTTCTGGGACTGGCGTCCGCTCGGGGTGATGGCGGTGCTCGGCCCGTTCAACTTCCCGGTGCACCTGTCCAACGGTCACATCCTCCCGGCGCTCGTGGCGGGAAACGCGGTGGTGCTGAAGCCTTCCGAGAGCGCGCCGCGCTGTGCGGAGATCTATGTGGAGGCGTGGGCGGAGGCGGCGGCGGACACGGGCACGGCGCCGGCGCTGCTGTCCCTGGTGCAGGGCGACGGGGAGACGGGTGCCCGTCTCGTGGCGCACGAGCGGGTGGATATCGTCGCCTTCACGGGGAGCCTCGCGGTCGGGCGTCGGATCCTCGCGGTGCTCGCCGATCGTCCCTGGGTGCTACCCGCCCTCGAGATGGGGGGGAAGAACGCGGCGATCGTCCTGGCGGATGCGGATCCTGCTCTGGCGGCGCAGCGCGTCGCCTCGGGCGCCTGGGGCACCACCGGGCAGCGTTGCACTGCGACGAGTCGGGTCATCGTGCATCGGGACATCGCCACGGCGTTTCTGGACGAGCTCCTGTCCGCGACGCGGGACTGGACCCCCGGCGCTCCGCTGGACGAGGACACGCTGCTCGGCCCCCTGGCGACGGAGGCGGCGTGGTCGCGCTTCCGGGCGGCGCAGGCGGAGTCGGTGTCCGGTCTGGACACCATCCTCTCCGGCGGAGGCGCTGCGGGCCCGACCGCCGACGGGTGGTGGGTCCGGCCCGCGGTTCACCGGGTGGTGGGCTCGGCGCGTCCCGGGCGGTGGCGGGACGAGCTCTTCGGCCCGGAGCTGCTCGTGCTGGAGGTCGACGATGAGGCTGCGGCGGTCGAGGCCGCCAACGACGCCGACTACGGGCTTGCGATCTCGGTCTTCAGCCGTTCGCGCGAGCGATTCGACGCGCTGCGTCCCGCCCTCAGGGCCGGTCTGGTCCACTGGAACCGTGCCACGGCCGGCGCCAGCTCGGCGATGCCCTTCGGGGGTGTCCGCGGTTCGGGCAACCACCGCCCCGCGGGCATCCTGAGCCTTCGCTACTGCGTCCATCCCGTGGCCACGCTGCTCGACCCGGGCGATGGCGACGACGACGACCGCTGACCTCCTCGAGGAGAGACACCATGGGATTCCTGAAGTCACTGTTTCGTCCCGGCTGGGAGAAGTCCGCGGGCAAGGGGGATCGCCTCCTCGAGCAGGGAGACCTGGGCGGTGCCCTGATCGCGCTGGAGAACGCACTGGAGGGCGCGCCGGAGGAGGCCCGCGACGGCATCGCCGAGAAGCGGCGGTCGGTGCGCCAGCAGCTTGCCGAGCGACACCTCGAGGCCGCGGCGGGTCACGTCCGGATCGGGGACACGACGACGGCGCTGGAGCGGCTCGAGCTGGCGGTCTCCTTTGCGGAGGAGGAGGACACGCGTCAGCGGGCCACGGAAGAGCTCGACGCGCTGCGCGAGGACATGGCCCGGCGGGAGTCTCGTCGCCGGGAGGGGTTGCAGGAGGACGACGCGGACGACGTCGATGACGAGGAGCTGCTCATCGCGCTCACGGCCGCGTTCCCGGAGGAGATGCAGGATGCCTACGAGGAGGCGGACCCTGCGTTCCGTGCGGCGGCGGCGGCGCTTCAGCAGGGGCGGACGGAGGAGGCCCTGGCGTACTTCGAGGCGCAGCCCGAGGAGGGTGCCCCGGCGCTCGTGGATTTCGAGCGCGGGCGCACCCTGCTGCACGTTGGCCGCGTGGACGAGGCGCTGGTCGCCCTGCGGCGCGCGAGCGCTGCGGCGCCCGAGTGGGTTCCCGTGCTCCTGGCCCACGCCGAGGCGGCGGTCGAAGCCGACGCCGTTCCGGAAGCCGAGGAGGTGCTTCAGGCTGCGCATGACCTCGACCCGGAGGATCTCAACATCCACGTCGCCATCTGCCGCACGGCGCTCCATGCGGAGGACCCGTCGTACGGTCTGGACGCGGCCTCCGAGGTGCTCGCCCGTCACCCGGGCCACCGGGGCATGCTGCTGCTCAAGGGCCAGCTCCTCGAGCGGATGGGGCGTCTGGACGAGGCCTTCACCGTCTTCGACACGGCGGTGCACGGCGGATTCCGGTACGACTCGCGGAGCGGCACCCTGAGCACGGACGTCGAGGCCACGCTGCTGCTGGTCGCGATCTGCCTTCGCCGCGGAGCGGATCTCGACCGGGCCGAGGAGGTCCTCAACACCCTGTCCGGGGTGCTGGAGGGCCGGCGCCATCGCCGCGTGGGCACCCTCCTGATCGCGGTGCTTCGTGCCGCCGGGCGGTCGGAGGACGCGTCGGCGCTCGCTGCGGATCTCCGGACCGAAGCGGAGGCCGAGGACGACCCCCGGACGCTCCTGGCGCTGGCAGCCCTCGACGGGGACGAGGACCGCATCGCCACCCTCGTCGAGTCCCTCGATCCCGAGCAGCGCGAGGCGTGGACGGCCGAGCGCGAGCGTTTCTTCTCCCCGCCGAGCGCAGAGCCCTCCTCTTGAGCCGCCATGGCATCGTCATTCTGGCCACGGCCTCGGCGATGCTGGTCGGTGCGCTGACCAGCCTCGCCCCCGGCCTGTCCTGGCTGGACGCGGGGGACTTCGTCGCCGCCACCGCGACGCTGGGTGTCCCCCACCCCACCGGGTTCCCCGCGACCACCCTCGGCGGCCACGCGTTGACGTGGCTCCCGATCGGTTCGATCCCCACACGGGTCGCCCTCCTGAGCGCGCTCTGCATGGCCGCGGCGGGCGGGTTGCTGCTGGCGACGCTCGCCCGGCTGCGTCTGCGCCCGATCCCCCTCGCGGCGATCGGGGTGCTTCTCGTGGTGAGCCAGCTCACGGTCCCGACCCTCTACATCCACGCCCGGGTGCCCGAGATCTACGCCACGAACCTGCTCCTCGTCAGCGGCGGTCTCCATCTGCTCGTGCGCTTCCGGGCGTCCGGGGACGCGCGGCTCCTCGCGGCGCTCGGTCTGCTCCTCGGGCTCTCCGTCACCCATCACGCGCTCTTCCGGCTGTGGGCTCCGGTGCTCGCCCTCGCCGCCCTGTGGCCGGGCGCCACCATCTCCCTCGCCCTCCCCCGCCGCGCCACCCTGCTCGCCATCCCCGGCCTGGTCGGTCTGCTGGCCTGGGCCTATCTCCCGGCCGCCGCCGCCGGCGCTCCGGCCCACAACTGGGGCCAGCCGGACACCTTCGCCCGCTTCTGGGACCACATCCACGCCGCGACGGTCCGCGCCGCCTTCGACGACGCCATGCTCCCCGGCGTCACCCAGCTCGCGTTCAACTCCCTCGAGGTGTTCTCGCAGCTCGTCGCGGGCATCGGTCCGTTCGTCTTCCTCGGGCCGGTCGCCGCCATCGCCGCCCTCGTGCTGCTCGTGCGTCGCCCGGAGGACGCCCCGTGGCGGCGCCAGCTCCACGCGGCCGCGGTGGTGGCCGGTGTCCTCGCCGGTCTGGACATCGCCTACGCCGCCGCCATCAACCCCATGGGCAACCGCGACCTGCAGAACCTGCAGATCAGCAGCACCCTGCTCCTCCTCCTCGGGGCCGGCGGCCTGCTCCGCATCGTCACCAGCCTCCAGCTCCGCGCGCGAGTCGACGCCCCCGACGACGAGACACCGCTCCCGCCGGCGGAGGACATTCCTCCCGAAGACGAGCCGAGCAGCCTCCCCGGCACGATCACCCTGGTCGCCCTCGCCCTCGTGCTCCTCACCGTGATCCCCCACGGCCAGGAGGGCATCGGCAACGACACGAGCCTCGAGGACCTGCTCGTCGCCCACCTCGCGGACGCCGAAGCCGGATCGCTCAGCACCACGGTCAGCGACTCGCTCACCGCCGGCTTCCTCTACGCCACGACCACCCTCGGGCAGCGACCGGACGCCGTCTTCCTCAACCGCAACGACCTCACCCAGCCCGAAGCCCTCGCGTGGTTCCAGCGGCGCGCGCCGATCGCCCTCGTGGAGCCCGGAACCCTCGAGGGCTGGCGCGAGGAGGGGCTCGGGCACTTCGCCGTGCGAAACCTCGCCGTGCTGCAGGCCCATCTGGACGTCCGCCCACTCTGGTGGGAGATCCGGCCGGGGGCCCATGACCTGCCCGAGGACGTCGTCGCCCTGCCCGCGTGGCCGCTCGCCCGGATCGTGCACGAGGACGACGCACGCGACCTCGACCCCGGCGCGCGACTGTGCGCCGGGCCGTCGCTGCGCACCTGGTGCGACGGGCGCGCGGAGATCCCCTGGGGCCTGGCCGCGCGGGAGGCTTCCGGAGGGGACTTCGTGGAGTACCGGCAGTTCCTCGCGTCGCAGCACGCGGTCATCGGCACCGCCTGGCTCGAAGCGCGGCAGCTCGAGCCGGCCACGGCCTGGTTCGGTGCGGCGGTGGAGACCTTTCCGGAGGCCGCCGGCCACCATGTGCGGCTGGCCGTGGCCCGCGCCACCGCCGGCGAGCTCGAGGAGGCCCTCGCGATCCTCGAGCACGCGTTGCGCCTGCGCCCCGACAGCCGGCTCGCCCTCCGGAACGGGGTGCTCTACGCGGAGGCGCTCGGCGACGAGGAGCGGCGGGAGCGGTTCGAGCGCAGGCTCGAGCGGCTGACACGCTGAGCCGGCGGCGTGGCATCCGGCGACACCGCACGGGCCGTTCCGCCAGTTTCTGGCCTTTACGGGGCCGCACGGCTGCCCTAGCATGGTCGCGCTGCGGATCGCCCGCGACTTCCCGTGTGCCCTCCTCCCCGATGACCACACCCCGCATCCAGACAGCGGTGCTTCTGGCCGCCGGCCGCGGCGCGCGCCTGCGCCCGTTCACCGATGACCGGCCGAAGTGCCTCGTCCCCGTTCGGGGCCAGCGGCTGCTGGACCGGCTGCTCGATCAGCTCGCGGCGGCCGGGGTGAGGGAGCTCGTCGTGTCCACGGGGTATCGCGCGGAGATGGTCATGGCCGCGGTGGACGCGCACCCGGCGGGCCTTCGCGCGCACGAGGTGTACAATGCGGACCACGCGACCACCAACAACGTGGTGAGCCTGTGGCGCGCGCTGGGGCACGGCGCTGCGCGTCGCGATCCGGGGGTGGTCGTGGTGGAGACGGATCTGTGGCTTCCGGCCGGGTTGTGGCCGCGGCTGCTGGTGCCCGGGCGTCTGGCGGTGGACCGGTTCGACCCGGAGCGCATGGACGGCACGGTGCTCGCCCTGGCGGAGGACGGGGGGGTGTCGCGGCTGTGGGTGGGCGGTGCGGAGGCGTCGGGCGCGGCCGGGCTGTGGAAGACGGTCAACGTCACGGCGCTGTCCGCGGAGGACGTGGTGACGGTGCTCGGCGAGCTGGAAGCGCTGGTCGAGGGCGGCCGGACCGGGTGCTACTACGAGGAGGCGCTGGCGCTCGCGCTCCATGCCGGCCGGCTCCGGATGCGGGCCGTTCGCCTGGAGGGGGAGGCGTGGGCGGAGGTGGACACGCCGGAGGATCTGGAGCGCGCGTCGATGGCGCCGAGGCGCGCGTCGGCGCGGTGACGCCTCAGGCGAGGCGGACGAGGACGATCCAGCCGGTCATCAGCACGACGAGGCCGATGGCTCCGGGGACGAGCACGCGGGGTCTGGGGCGTCCCTGGCGGTCGATGCCGGTGAGGGCGAGGGCGAAGGCGCCGGCGAGCCAGGCGAGGAAGAGCGCGGAGGCCGAGAGGCTGCGCAGGTTGCGCCGCGGATCGGGTGGCTCGGCCTGCCGGATGGCATCATCGACCCATGGTGCACCGTCCGTGGCGGCGAAGTGCAGCCGGTTGGCGTGCGCGCGGGCCTCGTCGCGGAGGCTGCGCAGGCCGGGTCGGGCGGGGTGGACGGACTCGAGCGCCCAGGAGAGGCTCTGCCAGGCGAGGCGTGCGGTGGGGAGATCTCCGGCCTGCTCGGCGGCGAGGGCGAGCTGCTCGAGGGCGAGGGCGGCGTCGTGGCCGCAGTCGAGTCCCGGGGCGACGCGCTGGATGGCGCGGCGCAGGTGGAGGGTGGCGTCGACGGGGCGCTGGTCATGGGCGGCGGCGATGCCCGCCTCGAGCTCGTGGCAGGACCAGGCGCCCTGCACACCGAGCAGCGTGGCCGCGGGCACGAGGAGGGCGAGGGCGACGAGGAGGGCGCGCAGGCGCATCAGATGAAGTCCCGGCGCTGGAAGATGAGGAGCCCGGTGAGGAGAAAGGCGGCGCCCCAGGCGCCGGCGTACAGCAGCGCCTGGCCGACGTACGTCCAGGGCACCTCGATGCCGTAGGTGACCTGGGTGGTGAGGGTGAAGAGGTTGAGGTCGGGGAGTCCGCGGACGACCCCGGACAGGATGGTGTGGGCGACGGGCTCCTCGATCTGGGGCAGGTAGCGTTCGAGCTCCTGGAGGAGGTTGCCGACGAGCCACAGGCCGAGGGTGAGGAAGCCGGAGACCCAGGGGGTGGAGAAGGAGGAGAAGAAGAGGGCGATGGCAGCGATGAGGATGCACTGCACCCAGGTGAGGAGGAGGGCCTGGGCGAAGGTGACGTCGAGGGATCCGCCGCGGTCGAGGACGACGAGGGAGAGCACGGCGGCCATGAGGAGGAACTGGACGAGCAGGGTGAGGGCGATGCCGAGGAACTTGCCGAGGAAGTAGGTGGCGCGGGCGATGGGCTTGGAGAGGAGGTTGTAGACGGTCTTCCGCTCCAGCTCGATGTAGAGCATGGTGACGCCGATGAAGATCGCGATGAGGTCGCTGAAGACGGAGAGCACCATGAGCCCGACGTCCTGCACGACGCGGGCGTCCTGCTGCAGGGACGCGGTGCTGAGCACGGACGAGAGACCGAGCAGCACGATCGCGAAGAAGATGATCGAGTAGAGGACCTTGTTCCGGATGGCCTCGCGGAACGTGTAGACGGCGATGGCGACGAGCTGGTTCATGCGCGGTCCTCCTCGGCGGCGCGGGCGGCCTCGGCGTCCGCGCGGGCGGCCTCCTCGAGGAAGATGGACTCGAGGTCGCGGCGGTGGCGATCGATGTGCCGGATGTCCACGCCGGCGTCGAGGAGCTGTCGCAGGAGCGGCTCGACGGGGGTGCCGCCGGCGACCTCGAGGCGCCACTCGCCGGCGGGCAGACGGTGGTGGGGGACGGCGAGCGCCGCGTCGGGCAGGGTGGACTCTCCCGCCGGCAGGCGGATGACGACGTCGGCGGCACCGTCGCCGGGGTCGACGAGCTCGTGCAGCGGGCCGACGCGGGTGACGCGGCCGCGGACGATGATGCCGATGCGGTCGCAGATCTGCTCGACGTCGGGGAGGATGTGGCTGCTGAAGAGCACGGTCTTTCCGCGCTCGCGCAGCTCGACGATGATCTCGCGCACGTCTCGTCGGCCCATGGGGTCGAGGCCGGACTGGGGCTCGTCGAGGATGACGAGGTCGCTGTCCGGGAGCAGGGCCTGGGCGATGCCGATGCGCTGGAGCATGCCCTTGGAGAACTTGCGCAGCTGCTTCTCGCGGGCCTCGGCGAGTCCGACGCGCTCGAGCAGTCCCGGGATGCGGGCCTCCACGGAGCTGCGGGGCAGCCCGTAGAGATGGCCGAAGTACCGGAGGAGTTCCTCCGGGCGGAGGTAGTCGTAGAAGTGCGGGTTCTCGGGCAGGAAGCCGACCCGCTTCCGGGAGCGGCGGTCGCGGATGTCGACGCCGAAGAGGGCGCCGCTGCCCGCGTCCGGGGCGATGAGCCCGAGGAGCATCTTGATCGTGGTGGTCTTTCCGGCCCCGTTGGGGCCGACGAGGCCGAAGATCTCGCCCTGGCGCACGTCGAAGGTGCTGTCGCGCACGGCGATGACCTTCCGCATCAGGAACCCGATGCGGAAGCTCTTGGCGAGGTGGTGCACGTGGATGGCGACGTCGTTGGCCATGGATGAGTCGGGGGGTTCAGAAGCTGTCGGTCAGCGGCAGCGGAGCGCGGAACTCGGCAGGAACGGCGAGGGTGGGGTCGGGGTGCAGGAAGAGACCGCTGCGGTGGGTGGGGGCCCGGAGGCCCGGCTCGAAGCCGGCGCGCAACCGGATCTGCCGCAGGGCGGCGGCCCGGCCGGCGAGCTCCGGGGCGAACTGCCGGTCGATCTCTCCGCGCAGGCCGCGCGCGTCCAGACCAGGGGGCGCGCGCAGCAGCCGCGAGACGATGGGACCGCTCAGCTCCTCCTCGGCCCCCGAGCGCCGGTCGAACGTGGTGGAGAGCAGCGCCACGGTGGCCGGGGCGTTGGGGCTCTCGGCGGCGCGCCGGAACCGATAGCCGGCCTCCGCGTGAAACTCGCGCCGCTCCTGCGCGTTCACCGGCTGCATGTCCATGAAGAGGTTGATGCCGAGCATGAAGTGCAGGCGCCAGTCGTTGGGGAAGACCTCGAGGCCCTGGCGCAGGTAGCGGTTGGCGAGCTCCACGCGCTCGCGCCCGCCGTGATCGTAGAAGGGCACGGTGCCCGCCCACACGTAGATCAGGCGAAAGCGCGGATCGACGGCCACGATGGCGTCGATGTGCGGCGAGAGCCAGTCCACCTCGTCCTGGCGCACGGCGGTCTGCACGTGCTCGCCGAAGTAGCCGAGCGCGTGCAGCCACAGCAGGTCGGCCACCGCCTCGTGGTGCCCGAGGGAGGCGAGCCGCACGGTGGCCGGCCGGGGAATGCGCGAGTCGAGCCGCACGGTCTCGGGGACCATCGCGCGGCCTCGCTCCTGCAGGGTGGGCCGCTGCTGCAGCGCGACGGCGAGCAGGAGGATGACGAGGATGCCGAGGAGGAGGGCGCGCACGGCGGGAGGACACTCGGGAGCGGGGGCGACGGAAGGGACCCGGGCGGTGGGACGGGCCCGCGGACGCGAGGCTACCCGAACCGGCGGGCGTGGCAAGGGAAGTTCAACACCGCACGGGGCTGTGGACCCGGACGAGAGGTCCGGGATGGACCGTCGGCTGGGAGTCCGGAACCTGACGCCATGCTCAGCGCAGCTCGTTGCGGGTGCGGAGTCCGCCGAGGGTGGCTGCGCCTCGGGCGTTCACGGTGCCGATGCGGGCGAAGGTGCTGAACTCGCCTGCGCCGCCGGTGAGATTGCCGATGGCGAAGGCCCCGAAGCTCGCCCAGTCCTCCCGCTCCGGCTGCTCCGGTGCGGCCTGAGAGATGTCGATGCAGCGCCCGGAGATGGTCACCTCCTCCGGATCCGCGGTGATGTCCAGGCGCTCGTCGGGAGCGCAGGCAAAGCCGTAGCTGTAGAAGTGCTCTTCGGCCATGGAGAAGCCGAGGCTCTGCCACACCGGCGCGCTCCAGTCGCCGATGTTCCTCGGACGCCCCTCCGGCTCGTCGTCGGGCACCCACTCCCCGCTCGAGGCGGGCGCGTGGGGCGAGAGCCGGCGGCCATCGAAGGTGGTGTGCTCGGCGTTGGCGTAGGCCACCGCGCCATCGAAGATCTGGCGCACCGCGAGGCGTGCCTCCGCGCTCTTGGACCGGCGCATGTAGCTGAGGAAGGCGGGGATGGCGACGGCGGCGAGCACCGAGATGATGGCCACGACGATCATCAGCTCGATGAGCGTGAAGCCGGCGACACGGCGGGGATGGACTGGGGAGGCGGCTCGGTTCATGGACCCGGTCGGGTGCAGGTTCTCTCCATGTCGGTATAGCCGACGACGGGCCGAGGGCCAGTCCGTGCCGGCTCATTCACCGTTTGGGTCCGGGGAACTGTGCCGGATGGGAACAGTCGCGCGCTGTGGGCCGCGGCGGTGGGGGGTCAGCGTCCACGGGGCAAAAACGGAGAACGGCCCCGGGGAGGGGCCGTTCGATGCGCGGACCGGGAGGGTCCGGCGCCGGCTCAGTTGAGCTCGTTGCGCACGCGCAGACCACCGACCTGGGCCGGGTTGCTCTGCATGGACCCGATGCGGGCGAAGGTGGCGAAGTTGCCCGGGACGTCGTCGTCGTTGAGGTTGCCGATGGCGAACGCGCCGAACCAGCCCTCGTCGTCCGCGTCGGGACGGTCCGTCCCGCGGTGATCGTCCTCGCGCTCCATGCAGCGACCCTCGTCATCCGTGTTCAGGGGCGCAGCGAGATCGGCGTCCTCGATGGTGAGGGCGGTGTCTCCATCCGTGCACCCGAAGGAGTAGACGTAGTAGTGGTCGTCTTCCATGGAGAAGCCGATGGCCTGCCAGGAGGCGACGGTCTGCTCCGTGGTGTCGGTTTGGCCCGGGTCCCGGAACTGGGGTCCGGAGCCCTCGATGATGGACCCACTGGGCTCGGTGACGGGGGTCCACTCGGTGCCCATCGGCATGTGCGGCCACAGGCGGACGCCGTCGAGGGAGGTGTGCTCCGACTGGGCGTAGGCGACGGCGCCGTCGAAGATCTGGCGGGTGGCCAGGCGCGCTTCCGTGGTCTTGGAGCGCTTGATGTAGTTGAGGAACGCCGGGATGGCGACGGCGGCGAGGACGCCGATGATCGCGACAACGATCATGAGTTCGATGAGCGTGAAGCCCTTGCTGTTGTTCATCAGCTTGCGCATGTGTCTCTCCTCTCGTGAGATGAGGTGGGGGTCTCCCTGCCGCGGCCCAGCCGTCGACAGCTTGCGCACCTACTAATCAAGGTTCGTGCCAGAACGCCAGAAAAGAGCGTGCGGTTGCGAAAAAAGGCGTGGAATTGAGCGAGATGCCGGCAGTGCCCGGCGCAGGGCCCGGGCGGTGCGGGGTTCACGGGGCGAGCGGGGCGGACGCGGGCCCCGCGATCCGCGGAGCAGGGCCCCCGGGCCGCCTTCCGGTGACGCGCTACGGCAGGTTGTGGCCCGCCGGGTGACAAAATTGGTCACTGGGCGTCGCGCAGGCGGATGACCCGACCGCGGAGGGCGTGGGTGGTGGCGAACTGTGCGGTGGTGCCGTTTCCGGTCTGGTCGCCGAGGGCGAGGGCGTACCATCCGCTGTTGTCGTCGTTTCCGTCGAGGTCGCAGGGGTCGAGGTCATCGAGGACCCAGGCACGCTCTCCGGGGTTGCCGGGGGGTCCGCACTCGGTGTTGCCGGTGCCCGGTCCCCAGGCGAAGACGCGGTAGGTGAAGACGGTCTCCCGGGGGAGGGTGATGCCGAGCTCGCGCCAGGCGCGCAGGTCGGCTTCGGCGCAGTCGGCGAAGGGGAGGTCCTCGCCGCCGACGGGGGCATTCGGCGGGCACCAGCCGGCGTTCTGGAACCGCCCGGCCACGCCGCGGAAGCTCTCCTGGGCGGCGTAGACGGCGGAGAGCATCTCTGTCACCTCTCCGGCCTTGGCGCGGCGCTGGTAGACGGAGTAGCTCATGATGGCCACGGCGGCGAGCACCGAGATGACGGCCACGACGATCATGAGCTCGATGAGGGTGAAGCCGGGGTTGTTTCTGCGTCCGAGCATCGTTGCGTTCCTGGGAGGGGGCCGGCTCAGGGGTCCTGTCCGGGCGTGTCGTCGTCGTCCATGTCGTGCTTGGCGAGTCTGTAGCGCATGGACCGGAAGGTGATCCCGAGGAGTCGGGCCGCCTCGGTCCGGTTTCCCCCGGTGCGCTCGAGGGCCTGTCGAAGCAGGTTCTGTTCCACTTCCGCGAGCACCGCGTCAAGCGACACGCCGGCGTCGGGCAGCAGGAGGGGGGTGGGGGCGCTTCCCCCGCCGCGGGCCTGCAGCGTGGGTGGGAGCGAGGCGAGGGTCACCCGTCGGTCGAGCTCGAGGGTAACGGCGCGTTCCATGAGGTTCTCGAGCTCGCGCACGTTGCCGGGGAACCGGTGGGCGAGCAGCGCCTCCATGGCGTCGGGGGCGATGTCCGTGATGTCGCGTCCCATCTCCGCGGCGAAGCGCTGCACGAAGTGGCGGGCGAGCAGGGGGATGTCCTCGCGCCGGTCGCGCAGCGGCGGGACGCGGAGCTCGATCACGTTGAGGCGGTAGTAGAGGTCCTCGCGGAAGGCACCGCTCTCGACCTGTTCCCGGAGGTCACGGTTGGTGGCGGCGAGCACGCGGCAGTCCACCTCCTCCTCGCGCTCGGCGCCGACACGCTTCACCGTCCGCTCCTGGAGCACGCGCAGCAGCTTCACCTGGGTCGCCGGCGGGAGCTCGCCGACCTCGTCCAGGAAGAGGGTGCCGCCGTGGGCGGAGCGGAAGAGGCCCTCGCGGGCGGCCTGGGCCCCGGTGAACGCCCCCTTCACGTGTCCGAAGAGCTCGCTCTCGATGAGGGTCTCGGGAATGGCCCCGCAGTTCACGGGGACGAAGGGTGCGGCGGCGCGGTCGCTCGTGCGGTGGATGGCGCGCGCGAGCAGTTCCTTTCCGGTGCCGCTCTCGCCGGTGATGAGCACGGTGGTGCGGGTGGGGGCGATGCGGCCCACGAGCTCGTACAGGCGCTTCATGGTGGCGCTGCGGCCGACCAGGTCCCCGAACCCGCGGCGTTCGGAGAGGGCCTCGCGCAGGGCCAGGTTGTCCTGGGCGAGCCGGCTGACCTCCAGCGCCTTCTCCACCTGAGCGAGCAGGGCGTTCATGGAGGGAAAGGGCTTCGTGAGGTAGTCCAGCGCGCCGCGCTTCATGGCCTCGACGGCGGTGTCGGCGGTGGCGTAGCCGGTCATGAGGATGACCTGGGTGCTGCCGTCGCGGCCGCGGGCGTACTCGAGCACCTCGAGTCCGGAACCGTCGGGCATCTTGAGGTCGGTCAGCACGAGGTCCACTCGGCCTCCGGCAAGAGCCCGGCGCGCCTGCTGCACGCCGGCGGCCTCGCGCACCACGTGGCCCCGCTCCTCGAGCGCGAGCGCGAGCATGTCGCGCAGGCTCGGCTCGTCGTCCACGATGAGGATCTCACCCATGGTCCTGCTCCGGGTCCTCCGGGGTGGTCGGCACCAGCGCGTGGCTGCCCGAGCGACCCGCGAGGGCGGCGGTCACCTCGTCCGGCTCCGGCGGCCAGGCCGTCGAGGTCCTTGCCCCGTCAGCATGGGGCACGGACGTCGGGAGCACAACCCGGAAGCACGCTCCGCCGAGGGCGCCTTCCGTGACCTGCAGGGTGCCGCCGTGGGCGGCCACGAGGCGCAGGCTGGTGGCGAGACCGAGGCCGGTGCCGCCCTCCCGGGTCGTGAAGAAGGGTTCGAAGATCCGCGCACGCGCTTCGGGCGTGAGCCCCGGGCCGCTGTCCTCGACGGCGATCACGAGGTCGCCGGCTTCGGGGGGTGCCTCTCCCCGGGCCACGCGCACCGAGACGCTGCCATCGGAGCCTGCGGCCTGTACCGCGTTGCGCAGCAGGTTCCACAGCACCTGCCGGATGAGGTCCGGGTCGACCTGGAGGGTCCGGAGGCTTCCGTCGATCCGGTCGTCCTGCACGCGCAGGGTCGGCAGTTCGGAGCCCTGCGCCCGCAAGCTCTCGATCACGGACTCCACCAGCTCGGCGGGGTCCACGTTGCGCCGTTCCGGCTCCCGGGGCCGCGCGTAGGCGAGGAAGTCCTCCACGAGGCGGTCGAGCCGGGTGACCTCGCGGTGCACGATCCGCTTGAGCCGCGCCTCGCGCGGCGAGTCCGACTCGTCCATCTGCAGGAGCTCGACGGCGCCGCTGATCGCGGCGAGGGGGTTGCGCACCTCGTGGGCGATGGAGGCGGAGAGCTGTCCCACCGCAGCGAGCTGGGCCTGGCGGCGCACCTGGGCCTCGAGGGCGCGCAGGGCGGTGACGTCCTGGAAGGACACGAGGCGTCCGGCGTCCTGCGGCGTGGCGTCCTCATCCGCGAGCGGCACCGCGTAGAGCTGGAGCGCGCGCTGGTGCCCTTCGGGCGTGGTCCACGGCAGGGCCTGCAGGTCGGCGCTCGGCTGCGCGATGGCGCGGGCGATGGCGGGCAGGGCGTCGTCCATCGGCCGCCCGACGAGCTCGTCGACCCTCAGCCCGAGGATCTGTCCTGCGGCCCGGTTGGCGAGGGTGACCCGGCCGTGGGCATCGGTGGTGAGGATTCCGGAGCGCACGGAGCGCACGATCTCCTCGTTGAGGGAGCGCAGGGAGCGCACGTCCTGTTCGCGCTGCTGGAGGGCGACACCGGTGGAGCGCAGCTTCTCGGCGAGGTATCCGGAGAGGAACGCCACGATGAAGAACGCGAAGACGTGGACGGTGATGCTGTAGATGGGCAGCCGCACGTCGGTGCCGGCCACCTGGAGCCAGGAGAGGGCGGCGACGGGCTCGGTGGCGAACTGGATGATCCCGAGGGCGAGGAGTCCCAGGGAGGCAGCGGTGGCGGCGAAGAAGGCGCCGCGTTGCCGGAGGAGGTTGGCGCCGTTGAAGACGGCGAGGAAGTAGAGGAAGACGAAGATCGATTCGATGCCGCCGGTGACGGCGACGACGACGCTGATGAGTCCGACGTCCAGGAGGAGCTGCGCGTACACGAGTGGCTCGAGTCGCGTGGTGCGCCGGAGGACGAGCCCGAAGATGACCGACAGGGCGTAGGTGAGGACGATGAGGCCGCTGAGGGCGAGGTATCGTCCGTCGGAGAAGGAGGCGACGTTGTTGACGTTGACGACGATCGCCGAGCCGAGCAGCAGGGTGGCGAGGAGCACCCGGAAGAGCAGGAGCCACTCGATCCTTGCGCGCAGCGCGCTGCGTGCCATGGGGGTCGGGTCAGGCGGCGATGGTGTCGCCCATGGTGAAGATGGGCAGGTACATGGCGATGAGCAGGCCGCCGACGATGCCGCCGATGAAGACCATCATGAGGGGTTCGAGGAGGGAGGTGAGGGCTTCGACGGCCTCGTCGACCTCGTCCTCGTAGAAGTCGGCGATCTTTCCGAGCATGGTGTCCATGGCGCCGGTGGCTTCCCCGACGCCGATCATCTGGACGACCATCGGGGGGAACACGCCGGTTTCGGCGAGGGGTTCGGCCATGGTGCGGCCTTCGGCGATGCGGTCTCGCACGCGCATGATGGCCTTTTCGATGACCTTGTTTCCTGCGGAGCGGGCGACGATCTCGAGGGCGTCGAGGATGGGGACGCCTGCGGAGACCATGGTGCCCATGGTGCGGGTGAACCGTGCGACGGCGTTCTTCTGGATGATGGCGCCGAAGAGGGGAGCGCGGAACATGATGATGTCGAAGATTTCGCGTCCCCGCGGGTGTCCGACGAAGAGCTTGAAGAGGACGACGATGCCGACGAGGACCCCGATGTAGATGTACCAGCTCGACAGGAAGTTGTCGGAGGCGTCGATGACCCACTGGGTGAGTGCGGGCAGCTCGGCGTCGCCCATGTCCTTGAACATGTTCTCGAAGGTGGGGATGACCTTCCAGAGGAGTCCGATGACGATGATGATGGCGATGACGAGGATCGCGACGGGGTAGGTGAAGGCGCTCTTGACCTTGCGGGCGAGGGCGACGGACTTCTCGATGTAGACGGCGAGCCGAGCGAGGATGGTGTCGAGGATACCGCCGACTTCGCCGGCGGCGACGAGGTTGACGTAGAGTTCGTCGAAGACCTTGGGGTGTCGGGAGAGGGCCTGGGCGAAGGTGGCGCCCTGTTCGACGTCGGCCTTGATGGCGTAGATCTTCTTCTGGAACTTCTTGTTGGGTTCGGCGGAGGCGAGGATGTCGAGGGCCTGGACGAGGGGGAGTCCGGCGTCGATCATGGTGGCGAACTGTCGGGTGAAGATGACGAGCTCCTTCATGGAGACGCCGCCGCCGAAGGCGAGGTCGAACTGGAGTTCGCTTCCCTTCTTGCGGATCTTGCTCGGCTGGACCCCCTGGTTCTTGAGGCGGGCGATGACCTCGGCCTCGTTCTCCGCGCTCATTTCGCCGGAGCTGGCCTCTCCTGCGCGCGTCTGTCCTTCCCAGATGTAGGTCGCCATCGGTCAACTCCTCTAGCGGCCGGAGCGCGGTGCCGCATCGCGCATCATGCTGCGCATTTCCTCGACGTCCGTGGTCCGTCCCAGGGCTTCCTCGGCGCTGATCAGGCCGCGTTGGTAGAGGGAGATCAGGGACTGGTTCATGGTCTGCATGCTGTACTTGGTCTGCCCGACCTGCATCTGGCTGTATACCTGGTGCAGCTTGTCCTCACGGATGAGGTTCCGGATGGCCGGAGTCGGGACGAGGATTTCCAGGGCGAGGCATCGTCCGCCGCCTTCGCGGGGGACCAGCTGCTGCGAGACGACCCCTTCGAGGACGAACGAGAGCTGTGCCCGGACCTGATCCTGCTGGTGCGGAGGAAACGCGTCAAGAATTCGGTTGATGGTCTGGATGGCGCCGTTGGTGTGGAGCGTGGCGAGGCAGAGGTGGCCGGTCTCGGCGATGCTGAGGGCGGCCTCCATGGTCTCGAGGTCCCGGAGCTCGCCGATGAGGACGACGTCGGGGTCCTGGCGCAGCACGTAGCGCAGGGCGGCCTTGAAGCCGGCGGTGTCGGAGCCCACCTCGCGCTGGTTGACGATGCACTTGCGGTGGGGGTGCAGGTACTCGATCGGATCCTCGATGGTGAGGATGTGGTGGTGCTTCTCGCTGTTGAGCTTGTCGATCATGGCGGCGAGGGTGGTGCTCTTGCCGCTTCCGGTCGGTCCGGTGACGAGGATCAGCCCCTTGGTCTTCCCGACGAAGTTCCCGACGATGGGGGGGAGGCCGAGCTCGGTGATGCTCTTGATCACGAAGGGGATCTGTCGGAACACACCGCTGACGGCGCCGCGCTGGATGAAAAGGTTGGCGCGGAACCGGCTCAGTCCCTTCACGCCGAAGGAGAGATCGAGCTCGTTGGTCTCCTCGAACTTCTGCTTCTGGGCGTCGGTGAGGACGCTGTAGCAGATCTGTCGGCAGTCGGGGCCGTTCATGGGCGGCGCCTTGACGGCGACGAGGCGTCCGTCGATGCGCAACTGGGGGGGGGACCCCACGGTGATGTGCAGGTCGCTGGCGCCCTTGTCCACCATCAGCTTCAGGAGCTGGTGCAGATTGATCATGTCGTCCTCGGCGGCGGGAGAGCGCTCCCGGCGGTGGCCACCGGGACCGTCGGGTGCTGGGGAGGGGCGCCGCAGGCCGGGTGTGTCCCGGCGTGGGGTGCGGCGCGCCCGATCAGTCCGGCGCGGTGCACCGCACCACCTCGGCGACGCTGGTCACGCCTTCCAGGAGCTTGGTGATCCCCGCCTGTCGGAGGGTCTTCATGCCGTCGCGGATGGCCTCCCGCTTCAGCTCGACGGACGAGTAGCCCTGGAGGACGGCTTCCTTCAGGGCGTCCCCCATGCGCATGACCTCGTAGAGGGCCACGCGGCCCTTGTATCCGGTGTTGTTGCACTTCCCGCAGCCCTTCGGGCCGAGGATCTTCGCCGACTTCGCCAGCTCGGGCGCCACCTGCAGGTCGAGCAGCACCTGTGGGTCAACCTCGATCGGACCCTTGCACTCGGCGCACAGCCGTCGTGCCAGACGCTGGGCGACGACGAGGTTGACGGACGCGGTCACGAGGAAGGGCTCGATGCCCATGTTGAGCATGCGCGAGATCGTGGAGGGTGCGTCGTTGGTGTGCAGGGTCGACAGCACCATGTGGCCGGTGAGGGCCGCCTTCACGGCGATCTCCGCGGTCTCGAAGTCGCGGATCTCGCCGACCATGATGATGTCGGGGTCCTGGCGGAGGAACGAGCGCAGCGCGGCGGCGAAGTTCAGGCCCACCGAGTCGTTCATCTGGCACTGGTTGATGCCCTTGAGGTTGAACTCGACCGGGTCCTCGGCGGTGGAGATGTTCTCCGACACCTTGTTGAGCTCCGACAGCGCCGAGTACAGCGTCGTCGTCTTGCCGGACCCGGTGGGTCCGGTCACGAGCACCATGCCGTAGGGCAGGTGAATCGCCGTCTTGAAGTGGGTCAGCGGCTCGGACTCGAAGCCCAGCTTCGTCATGTCGAGCTGGAGGTTCGACTTGTCGAGCAGGCGGAGGACCACCTTCTCGCCGAAGAGCGTCGGCAGGACGGACACGCGGTAGTCCATCTCCTGGCCCTTGCCGAGCTTCAGCTTGATGCGACCGTCCTGCGGCAGCCGGCGCTCGGCGATGTCGAGGCGCGCCATGATCTTCAGGCGGCTCGTCAGCGCGTTCTTCAGCTTCAGCGGCGGCTTCATCACCTCGTACAGCACCCCGTCGATCCGGTACCGCACCCGGAACTCCGTCTCGTACGGCTCGATGTGGATGTCCGAGCAGTTCTTCTTGATCGCGTCGATCAGGACCAGGTTCACCAGACGGACCACCGGCGCGTCCTCCGCGCTCTTGGCCAGATCCGTCAGGTCGATCGCCCCGCCGTCCCCCTCGCTGACGTCGACCTCGTCCAGGTCGTAGTCGCTGAGGATCTCCGCCATGTCCACGCGCTCTTCGTAGTAGCGCTGGATCGCCTCGCGGATCGCCACCTCGCTCGCGACCACCACCTCGATCGCGTACCCCGTCAGGAACCGCAGATCGTCCGTCGCCGACAGGTTCGTCGGATCGGCCATCGCCACGATCAGCGAGTTGCCCGCGCGGTTCACCGGCACGCACAGGTGCCGCTCCGCCACGTCACGCGGCACGAGATCCAGGATCTCCTTCGCGATCTCGAAGTCGTCCAGGTTGATCGACGGAACACCGTACGTCCGGGACAGGAACTGCGTGAGGTCCGTGTCCTTGATGTACCCAAGCTTCGTCAGCGTATAGCCGAGGCGCTCCCCCGACTCGCGACGATCCTGCTCCGCCTTCTGGAGCTCCGCCGGCGTGATGAGCTTGTCACGAACCAGCAGCTCCCCAAGGCCCACACTCGATGCCATACGGTACCCTCCATCCGGGCGGAACGAATCCAGCCCGGAAGGTACCAGCGCACGAGCCGTCCTGTCAACGCAACCGCCCGCACCACGGCAGCCCCGCCCGGCCGACCCACCACGCACGCTGCCCGCACCCCCGAACCGACCCTCCCAACCGCCCTCCCGAAGCGCCGCGCCAGTTCCCCCTTGCCCCTCCCGCGCAACCGTGGCTCCCTCCCCCACGGCACCTCCCCTCCCCGCCCCCCCCTGCCGCCCCTCTCCATGGCCCACGTCCTCCTCACCGGCGCCAGCTGATTCCTCGGTCAGCACCTCGCCGCAGGCCTCCATGACGCCGGACACACC
>REDH01000152.1 GCA_007693585.1 Deltaproteobacteria bacterium | reverse complement strand
CTGGGGGCGGCGCTGGGCCGCGCGGCCGCGCGGCCGGTCCGCACCGCACCGGCGCTGCCGCCCACCATCATGTCATCGGCCATTGTGGGCACGGGCGCGCCGCGCCCCACCGCCTGGCCGCGGGGCTGGGGTCGAGCCTGCTCCCGCTCCGCCCATCCGCCGTCGGTGTCGCGGACGACGCGGCCGATGGCGATGCGGCCCTGTGCCGGGGGGATGCGCTCGCAGATCCGGTCGCCCGGGTCGGTCACCGTTTCGCGCCGGTAGCATGAACCATCGGCCCGGCAGTGCACGCCCGGGTGGGAGGAGACGACCGGCGGGTTGCCGCACGCGCGGGTGCCCATCCGGCCCTCGCGCATCAGGCGGTACTGGTCGAAGGTGGGCGGGATCTTGCTCATGCCGCCGTGGTAGACGGTGCCCCCGCCGAGGGAGGGCAGCACGCCGCGGAGGCGGGACACCTCACGGGGCTGCGTGCGGTCCGAGATGTCCATCACCACCAGGTCGCGGTTGCCGCCGGCCTCGGTGGTCTCCTCGAGGATGGCGGTGCGCTCGTCGATGATGAAGAAGTCCGTGGCGCCGGCGGTGCCCATCCGGCCCTCGACCTCGAAGGCGTAGCGCTCGCTGATGTCCAGGGAGACCAGCCCCTCGGAGTCGGTGGTGAGGAACAGCCGCTGGGCGGCCCGGTCCACGAACAGGCGCTGGAAGGTGCCGGGCACGCGGGCCACGAGGCCCTGCATCGTGGGGGCGAGCGCCTCCACCTGCCGGCGGCTCAGCTCCACCTCCTCGTGGCTGAAGTCAACCGCGTGGCGCCGCGCCCACCGCGCCGCCTCCGGGCGGTCGCGCAGGTCGTGCCCGCGCCCCTCGGCCCAGCGGTCGTAGAGCTGATCCAGGCTGGCGGCCGCCTCCGGGTGCTCCTCGATCCAGCCGGCGAACTCCGGCTCGACGCAGGCGTAGAACTCCTCGTACGCGGCGACCACCGACCGCGGCGGATCCACCACCGGGGTGTCGCACATGAACCGCACCTCGCTCCCCTGCGCAGGCACCGGGGTGGGCATCGGGGCCGGGCGCCGGGCGTGAGCGGCGCTGGCGAGGAGCGCGCTGACGCCGAGCACGACGAGGACGACACCGAGCCGCCGGCGGGCGGCGGAGCGGCGGGCGAGGGGGGACAGGCGGGGGCGGGTCATGGCGTTCTCCTCGGGGACGGGTGGGGTGGACAACGGGCTCCGGTGGGCCGTTCAGGGAGGAGAACGGGTGACCCGGGGAATCGATCCACGATCGCGCAAATTTTTTCGATTATCCCCATTCTGCAGCAACTTGCAAGGCTCCTTCGCACCCGACCGAGCACCCTCCCACGCGACCGGAGCCTCGCGTCCCGGCCCCGGGGAGACCCGCGCCGCCCGGCCGTACCCCGTGCTCGCCAGGCGCATGATGCTCGTTCAGCGCCGACAGCGCGTTCCGGACGGCGCAGTCCGGCGGGGACGGTGGCGCGCCCTCGGCGCAGCGGCTCCCGTGTCCCCTCAGCGCAGCAGCGCCCGCAGCGCCTCCCGCTCCGCCGGAGCGTCCACGATGGCGTTGGCGTGGGTGCTCGCGATGCCCTCCAGCGTCCCCCGGTGGTACTCCACCGTGGCGTCCGGATCCTTGAGCACGTGCCCGGTCAGGATGCACACCACGTCCGCGTCCTCGGCGATCACGCCCATCCCCCGCAGCTTCTGCAGCCCGGCCACGGACGCGCACGAGGCGGGCTCGGCGCCCACCCCCTCGCGGTCCACGAGCGCCTTCGCGTCCAGGATCTCCTGATCGGTCACGTCTTCCACGATCCCGTCGAGGGCGTCGAGCCCGGCGAGGCACTTGCGCCAGGACACGGGGTCGCCGATGCGGATGGCTGTCGCCCGCGTCTCGGGATGCATCACGGGCTCCCACGGGTGCCCGTCCCGCCGATGCCGCGCAAGCGGGTTCGCCCCGTGGGCCTGGACCACGGCCATGCGCGGCAGCCGGTCGATCAGGCCGGCCGCGTGCAGCTCCGCCAGGCCCTTCGCGATCGCCGTGCTGTTGCCGAGGTTGCCCCCCGGCACGACGATCCAGTCCGGCACCTGCCACCCCCGCTGCTCGAGCAGCTCGAACACGATCGCCTTCTGCCCCTCGATCCGGAACGGGTTCACCGAGTTCAGCAGCGCGATGCCCAGCTCCGCCGACAGCGCCCGCACCTCCCGCAGCGCGTCGTCGAACGATCCGTCGATGCGTACCGTCCGCGCCCCGTACGCCAGCGCCTGCGACAGCTTCCCGAACGCCACCTTGCCCGACGGGATCAGCACGATCGCCTCCATCCCCGCCCGCGCCGCATACGCCGCCATCGACGCCGAGGTGTTGCCCGTCGACGCGCACGCCACCCGCGTGAACCCCGCCGCCTTCGCCATCGTGATCGCGCACGTCATGCCCCGATCCTTGAACGACCCGGTGGGGTTCTCCCCCTCGTGCTTCAGCCCGAGCCGCCGCACCCCCACCCGCGCCGCGAGCCGCGGCGCGTCGTAGAGGTTCGTGTTGCCCTCGGGCAGGGTCACGATCGCCTTCTCGTCCACCGGCAGGATCCACTCCCGAAACCGCCACACGCCGCTCCGATCCGGCCCGTGCCACGACGCCCGCCGGGCCGCCAGCACGTCCCGGGTCAGCTCCGTCGCCGAGGCCCCGTGATGCACCTCCAGCAGCCCCCCGCACACCGTGCACTGGAGCGCGGACGGATCGAGGGCGGTGACGTTGCCACACGAGATGCACTGCAGATGAGCCATGGGCGATTCCTTCCGGGCGTGGACTCGGCTCCCCCGGCGGCGCGATCCCCCGGGGCGATTGCGGCGAGTCTGACGCATCCGTCCACGGGATGCCAGCCCCGGCGCAGGGAATGGCGGGCTACGGCCCGCGCGATGGTCCGGCCCGCGCGAGAGGCCCTGTCGACCAGCGCGCTCAGGCCACGAGCGTGCCGTCCATGGTCCGCACCACCTGCGCGTCCTCCTGCAGGAGGGTGACCTCGGGTCCGGCGGCGGGCACTCCGGCGGTGCGCCCCGCGGGCAGGTCGATGGCGCCGCCGTCCCACGACAGGCGGGCGAACCCCCGGGTGCAGGTGATGGCCTGCACCCCCGGCGCGTCGTCCAGCGCGGCGTCTCCGGTGCCCTCGAGCACGTCCACCCGGAACCACGGCTCCTCGCACAGGCGGCGGGTGGCGAGGGCGCCGTGGTGCAGCACCACCTCCCCGGCGCGGCACGACTGCACGAAGGCCTCGCCGGTGGCCCCGTCGAGGGTGGCCACCGAGAGGCTCCGGTCCAGGTGCAGCGGCCGCGGCTGGCCTGCCTCGTCCTCGTTGCCCTCGGCGTCGTAGCGCCGGTTCCAGTCCCAGAACCGCCAGGTGACCCCGCGCCGCCCCGCCTGCACGAACTGCGGCTCGATCAGGGACACCCCTGCGCCGATCGCGTGAACCGTCCCCGGGCGGATCACGAAGCCGTCCCCTGCCTGCACCGGGATGAAGTTCATCAGCTCGTCGACTCGGCCGCCCTCCACGATGGTCCGGCGCACCTCCGCCCGGGTCACGCCGTCCCGGAACCCGAGCCAGATCCCCGCGCCGGGCGCGGCGTGCAGGATGAGCCACGCCTCGGGCTTCCCCGACTGCTCCGGCGGCAGGGCCGGGTCGTCCGGGTCCGGGTGCACCTGCACGGAGAGGTTCGCCGACGCGTCCAGCAGCTTCACCAGCAGGGGGGTCTGCGGCCCGAACCGGCGCACCGCGGGCTCGCCCAGCCAGCCCACCGGGTCCGCCGCGATGAGATCCGCCAGCAGGTTGCCGCTCGCCGTGCGCGACGGAAACGACGGCTCCACCGAAAACTCCCACGCCTCCCCCACCACTCCGAGCTCCTCGCGCACCACGGGGATGAGCAGGTCACGCTTGAGCTGATCGACGATCCACCGCCCGCCCCACGGGGTGCGGGTGGGCGGGGTGAAGTTGTCCACCTGGAGCAGGACGGGACGCAGCATGAGGTTCCGGGTCGAACGCAGAAGACGGATGAACGGGTCGAACGCAGAAGACGGATGAACGGGTCGAACGGGAGGCGCGCGAGAGCTTGCGAAGCAGACGAGGCCGGCGGAGCGGAGGCCTGCCCCTCAGAGCAGGCGGGCGCCGGGGGCGTCGGCGCGGGAGACGAGGCCGGTGGCCTCCAGCCCGGCGCGGCCGAAGGCGGCGATCATGGCGTCGCGCACCGCCGGTCCGCGGGCGGGGTGGTGGACGAGGGCGAAGATCGAGGGACCGGACCCGGACATGGACGCGCCGAGCGCCCCGGCGCCGAGCGCGGCGTCCATGACGTCGTCGCTGCCGGGGGTGAGGGCGGCGCGGGCGGGGGTGACGACCTCGTCGAAGAGGCACTCGGCGAGCAGGGCGACGTCGCCGCTGTAGCAGGCGCTGACGAGGGTGGCGAGGCGTGCTCCGTTGCGGACCATGGCGCCCATCGGCACATCTGCGGGCAGGGCCTCCCTTGCTGCTCGGGTCGACACTTCGAAGCGCGGGGTGACGACGACCACGCCCAGCTCCGCGGGGACGGGCAGGCGGAGGAGGCTCAGGGGCTCGAGGCTGCGCACGAGCACCAGACCACCGAGGATGGCCGGGGCGACGTTGTCCGCGTGCCGTCCGGCCACCGCGGCCTCGGCCTCGATGCAGCCGGGCACGAGCTCGGCGCGGCGCAGGGGGCTGCCGAGCAGCGCGTTGGTGGCGAAGGCGGCGGCGGCGGCGCTGGCTGCCGAGGAGCCGAGGCCGGAGCCGATGGGCATGCCCTTGTGCACCTCCAGCTCCACGCCGGCGCGCACCCCGGTGCGCCGCAGCACCTCGGCGGCGGCGATGGCGGCGGTGTTGCGGTCGCTTTCGCGGGGCAGCCGGCCGCCGTCGCCGGTGATGGTGGCGATCCGCACGCCGTCGCCGTCGACGCGCCGGGCCACGACGGTGTCTCCGGTGCCCTCGACGGCGAGGCCGAGGAGGTCGAAGCCGGGGCCGAGGTTGGCGACGGTTCCGGGCGCGAAGGCGCGGACCTCGTGGGGGCTGCTCATGGCCGGCCTCCGTGTCCGTCGAGGCCGAAGGCGGCGCACAGCGCGCGCACCGCCCGGTCGGCGTGGTCGTGGCTGGCTGCCAGCGAGATGTTCACCTCGCTGGAGCCCTGGGCGATGGCGAGCACGTTGGCCCCGGCCTCGCCGAGAGCGGTGAACGCCCGGCCCGCGACGCCGGGGGACGCGGCCATGCCGAGCCCCACCGCGGCGACCACGGCGACGTCCTGCCGGACGTGGAGGTCCTCCACGTCGCCGTGGGAGAGGTCGATGCGGAACGCGGCCTTCAGGCCCGCCTCGACCGCGGCGACCTGATCCTGGCGTACGGCGAAGGTGACGGATCGCTCGGCGCTGCCCTGGCTGATGAGCAGCGTGTCGGCCTCCGCTGCGGCCAGCGCCGCGAACAGCCGCGCCTGCATGTCGGGGGAGCGCGACAGACCCGTGCCCTCCAGTCGCACGAGAGCGAGGTTGCGCACCGCCGCCACGGCCCGCACGGGGAAGGCACCCGGCGCCACGGCGTGGTCAATGCGCGTCTCGGCCCCCCGGGTGTGGAGCACGATCGGGATGTCGGCGGCCGCGGCGGGCTGCATGGCCCGCATGGGAGGGAGCGGCCCGCCGTAGAAACTCAGCTCCGCCGCCTCGCGCACATGGAGCGCCGTCAGCGCGGGCGCCTCGGGCACGATGTCCGGGTCGGCGGCGCGCAGGGTGGTGCCGGTGGTCCAGTGGTGGACGTCACGCGCACCGAGCGCGGAGGCGACGAGGCACGCGGTGAGGAGCCCGCCCCCCTCGCCGAGGGACGAAGCCGACCCGTCGGGCGCACGGCCGGCGCCTCCGGGGAGCACGTCAATGCCCGCGCCCTCTCCCGGCCCCAGCTCGTGCAGGAGCCTGCGCTCGGCGAGTCCGTGCAGCGGCAGGGCCTCGGTGCCGCCTGCGGTCGTCTCCACCCGGACCTCCGCGCGCACCTTCGCCGTCAGCCCGGCGCCCGCGAGGACCTGGGCGATCGCGTGCACGGCCGGGCCGGCGGCACCGCCCTCCCCGTCCACGACCAGCAGCACCCGGGCACCGGCGGCGTGTGCTTCGCGAAGGGCGTCGAGGAGCGGCGCGTCGGGCTCGCGCCCGGCGGCGAGGTGATGGACGGTGTTCATGGGCGTGGCGCTCGTTCATGGAGTGCGGGAGGTCGACCCCGCGGGGAAGGCACATTGCAGCGGAGGTCGCGCTGCGGCGCAACCCCGAAAGGCCGGGGCACGTCGGACGAACGGGCTTCCGGCAGCGAAGCGGCGCCGGCGGCCGCCCGGCAGCTGCGGCGGGAACCCTTCGAGCGGACGACCGGACGGCCTCGACGAGACGCCGCGGATGGGCGGGGTGGGCGGCGGCGATCGCGCGACGCGCTGCTGCCGGTTGCGCCGAGCCGTTCGATCTTCCGGGCGGGGGCGGGATGTGTCACCCTGCCCGGGTGGCGGCGCCGCAGGGCGGTGCCGCATCATGTTCCCTCTCCCTTCCCGCGGTCGAACATGCGAACGCTCGTCACCGGCGGTGCCGGCTTCCTCGGATCCCACCTCTGCGAGAAGCTCGTGGACGCGGGCCACGACGTGCTCTGTCTGGACAACTACTTCACGGGGTCGAAGGACAACGTCGCGCACCTGCTCGATCGGACCAACTTCGAGCTTCTGCGGCACGACATCACGCAGCCGATCCTGCTCGAGGTCGATCGCATCCATCACCTGGCCTGCCCGGCCTCCCCGGTCCACTATCAGCACAACCCCGTGAAGACGGTAAAGACGTCGGTGATGGGCACCATCCACATGCTCGGCCTTGCCAAGCGGGTGAAGGCCCGGATGCTGCTGGCGTCCACGAGCGAGGTCTACGGCGACCCGCAGCAGCACCCGCAGACGGAGGAGTACTGGGGCAACGTGAACCCCATCGGGTTGCGCGCATGCTACGACGAGGGCAAGCGCGTCGCCGAGACCCTGTGCTTCGACTACCACCGCCAGAACGGCGTGGACATCCGGGTGGTGCGCATCTTCAACACGTACGGCCCGCGGATGCACCCCAACGACGGCCGGGTGGTGTCGAACTTCATCGTGCAGGCGCTGGACGGGGAGGACATCACGGTCTACGGCGACGGCAGCCAGACGCGCTCGTTCTGCTACGTGGACGACCTCGTCCGCGGGCTCCTCGCCATGATGGACCAGGACGATCACCCCGGCCCGGTCAATCTCGGCAACCCGGTGGAATTCACGATACGGGAGCTCGCCGAGAAGATCATCGAGAAGACGGGAAGCACGTCGCGGATTCGGTTCGAGCCGTTGCCCTCGGACGACCCGGTCCGGCGTCAGCCGGACATCACCCGTGCGCGGCGGACCTGCGGGTGGGAGCCCGTGGTGGAGCTCGACGAGGGGCTGGACCGGACGATCGCGTGGTTCCGGCGGCTGCAGCGCTGAAGGGTTCCCCGGGGCGGGCGGGGCGGCAGCGGGCGGGGCGGCAGCGGGCGGAGCGTGAGCCCGCCGGAAGCTGGCTCGATCGCGGATCGGACCGTTCCGGAGCCCCGGTGGCCGGGCCGGTTGCCCGGTGGTGGCGGTGGGGGGCGACGAGGCGTGAGGAGCGCGCGGCCCTGCGCTGTTCGACGGTGCGGGGACGTGCGGCCCGTCAGTAGGGCTGGCCGACGTTGAGCATGAGCTGCTGGGCGAGCTGCCAGATGGCGGCGTCGGGGGAGACGAGGCGTGGGGAGCGTGCGGTGACCTCGTCGAGGGGGACGTGCACGGTGCGGGCGCCGTCGTGTCCGATCATGCTGTCCTGCGCGCCTCCGGCGGTGGAGGCGGGGGAGGAGAGGATGCGGCTGGCGGCTTCGGCGCCGAAGGCGGAGGCGAGGGTGTTGTCGAGGGCGGAGGGGTGTCCGCCGCGGGCGACGTGTCCGACGGAGTTGATGCGCACCTCCATGGGGTCGCCGAGCTGGCGGATGATCTCCTCGTCGTTCTCCATGCGGTGGCGGAGCTGGCGGGACCAGTCGCGTCCGGCGCGGGTGCGGACGCCTTCGGCGACGACGACGATGAAGTATCGGTAGTCGCGCTGGATGCCTGCGCGGATGCGTCGCAGGATGTCGTCATGGTCCCAGGAGGCGGGGATCTCGGGGATGGCGACGACGGAGGCGCCGCCGGCGACGGCGGACTGGAGGGCGAGCCATCCGGAGCGGTTTCCCATGACCTCGAGGATGATGCCGCGCTTGTGGCTCTCGACGGTGTCGCGGATGTTGCGGATGGCGGAGACGGTGTTGTTGAGTGCGGTGTCGAAGCCGATGGTCCAGGCGGTGCCGTGGATGTCGTTGTCGATGGTGGCGGGGATGCCGAGCACGCGGAAGGGTCGTTCGGGGAAGGTGTCTCGGAAGTGGTCGGCGATGAGGCGTGCTCCCTTGAAGGAGCCGTCGCCGCCGACGACGATGAGGTCGGAGATGTCGAGCTGGTAGAGGTTGACGGCGGCGACGCGGAGGAAGTCCTGCTGTGCGCGCAGTCGGGCGTCGCGGTCCGGGGCGTCGTCGGGGGGCGGGATGAGGGCGCGGACGCGGCCGGTGCCGAGGAAGGTGCCGCCGCGGTGGAGGATGTCGCGGATGGCGGTGCGGTCGACGTTTCGGTCGGTGGAGGAGTCGAGTTTTCCGGCGAGGCCCTTGTAGCCGTCGCGGAAGAAGACGACTTCGCGGCGGGGTTCCTGGAGCTTGAGGGCGCGGAAGAAGCCGCGGACGGCGGCGTTCATGCCGGGGGCGTCGCCGCCGCTGGTGAGGATGCCGATGGCCATGGGGGAGTCCTCGTCTGGGGTGTGGGGAGGGCGGGGGCGTGTGCGGAGGTCGGGGGGTGGATGTGGTTCAGCGCGGGGTCTCGTCCTGTCGGAGGAGGAGGAAGAGTCCGCCGTGGATGGGTCGGGGGAAGCCGGCGCGGGGGGTGCGGTCCCAGAAGAGGCCGACGCGTGAGCCGGGGGCGACGTGTCCTTCGAGGACGAGGCGTTCGCGGTCGAAGGTGGAGACGCCGGGTCCGGAGAGGTCGATGCGCAGGAGGGGGTGTCCGGTGTCGCGGTCCTCGTGGCGTTCGGCGCGGCCGACGACGGCGGGTCCGGTGATGGCGCCGCCCTGCACGAGGAGCTCGAGGTCGAGGAGGCGCTGGTCGAGGACGTCACCGCCGGGGGTGCCGCGGGGTCTCCAGGCGATGCCGACGAGTGCCCAGGGTCCGTCGAGGGAGGCGACGGCGGGGGTATTGCGGGTGATGGAGGCGTAGAGGACGGGGTCGGGGACGCAGTTGTCGCTGACGCGGTTCATGCCGGTGGGGCAGGCGGCGGTGGTCCAGCGGGCGACGGCGAAGGCGAGGTGACCGTCGAGGGTTGTGGCGCCTTCGATGACCTTGTCCCAGGTGGGTCCGAAGCTCTGGCCGGAGGGGCGGAGGATGCGGAGTGTGCCGTCGGCGGTGAGACGCCAGTCGAGGGGGACGAGGGTGCCGTCGGGGGGGGCGGTGCGGACTTCGTCGCGGTACTCGATGAGGGGGACGACGAGGGGGACTTCGGCGCCGCCGAGGTCGGCGGGCCCGAACCGGAAGAGCGGGAGCTGCATGGGGGTGACCCAGCCGAGTGCGGTGGAGCCGCCGGGGATGGGGGAGGTTTCGCCGGAGGGGTTGGCGATGAGGGCGCGGTGTTCGGGGAGTCCGATGGCGCGCTGTGCGGACACGAAGGTTTCGACGAGGACGAGGAGTCGGCCGGTGGGGTTGGCGCCGTCGTCCTCGATGCCGACGAGGAGGCGGTTCGTGCCGTCGATGGGTTGTCGCAGGAGGAAGCGGGAGCTGCCGTCGCGGGCGCGGAGTTCGAGGGCGCGGCCGGTGGTGCGCTGGAGGTCCCATGTGGAGGAGGCGACGGCGCGGCCGCGGCCGGGGAGGAGGACGTTTCCGGCGACGCGTTGCTGGAGGGTGGCGACGGGGGTGTCGGCCTGGACGGCGAGGCGACCGGTCTGGACCTCGCCCCAGGCGGGGTTGGTGTCCCACAGGAAGGCGGCGTAGCGGCGGCCTTCGAGGGGGAGGGTGTCGTTGCAGGCGGGCCAGTGTGCGGCCTCGGGGCCGTCGCAGCGGTCGTCGACGAAGTCTCGGCAGTGGAGCTGGCCGTCGTCGCAGGGGGTTTCGCAGCCGTCGTCGGGGAGTCGGTTGCGGTCGGCGAAGCCGTCGTCGCAGCGGGCGATGCGGCACTGTCCGTCATCGCAGCGGGCGGTGGCGTTGGGCCTTGGTTCGAAGGTCAGACCAAAAAGTTTGTTGGCAAGGGCGAAATTGCCTTCCCTCACATTCTCAATTGTGAAGTATGGGTTGACTTCGTCATCATCAAGCTCGTACATCTCCTGGCGCAGTTTTTCGGCGTAGTACCACCAGTCCCATGCCTCAATACTGTAACCGGCGCCTTCCCTGTCGGCTATAGCCTGCATCTGTGCCCGCTCCCTGTCGGCCCTTGCCACAGCCGGCTCCCAGACCTGGTGCAGGAAATCGTAAACATTATCAGGGTTCTCCGCCATCTGGATATCAAGGAAGTATTCGGCATAATTGTCGAAACCGAGCAGGCGGGCCATCTGCAGCCTGAGCTGCATCAGCTCTGCAAACAGCTCCTTGTTGTCGTTTTCGTTGTCATTGTTGCCACGCTCTCCATAAGCTGTCAGAACCTTTTCACGAAGATCCCTTCTCTCAGAATACTGCAGGAAGGGAAGCCTGCTGGGATTGTGCAGGGTAATTACCCATTTGCCTTCATGCCCGGCACGTTCGGCTGCCTCTGCAGCGGCTGAAATAACTCCCGGTGGGAGCCCTGCCAGATCATTTTCATCTTCCAGTACAAGCTCGAATGCATTGGTCTCTGCAAGCATGTTTTCACTGAGCTCCAGTGATACCATCGACATCCTTTCCCTCAGGCGGGCCAGCTCTTCGCGTTTATCTTCAGGCAGTGCCGCCCCGTTACGCTCGAAATCACGGTAATACATTTCGACCACCCTGAGCTGCTCAGCGTCGAGGTTCTTGTCAAACCTGTTTTCATAGACGGTTTGTATCCTGGCAAAGAGATCCTGGTTCATGCTTATCTCGTTGCTATGGGCCGAGAGTAGCGGAGTGGTCTCCCTTGCTATCTCCTGGAGACGGGGATTTGTCTCTGCACCGCGCAACCCGCCAAAAACAGGGTTGACTCTTCTGAGCAACCCACCGGCATTGTCATAAGCGACAATGGTGTTTTCAAAGGTAGGAGGCTCGGGGTTGCTTATTAATTCTTCAATCTCAAGCTTGTGCTGCCTGATGCCCTCCTTTATGGCCGGCAGGTAATGCTCATCGTCTATCCTGTCGAATGGCGGCGCCCCAAAAGGGGTGTCAAATTCAGATAGCAGAGGATTAACGTCTGGTGCCGGAGCCTGGCAACCAGTTACAAAAATAATGGTCAGTAAGACCGGTAAAAGCCATAGTTTCTTCATC
>REDH01000159.1 GCA_007693585.1 Deltaproteobacteria bacterium | reverse complement strand
CGGTCGGCCGGGACAAGGTGGTCCCGGTTCGCCCGCGCCGGCGGCGAGGGCCGAGTCGGCGCGGACGCGAGCCCCGTGCGCCGCGCGCCCGCACCGTGCCCGGTGTGCGGCGCTGCGTTCGCGTGCGTCATGGTCACACGCTTCGGGACCTCCGCACACGCCGGCGGAGGTCCAGGCCTGTGGGGAGGACGCCCGGGCCCCTCGTGGGCCCCTGCCGCCGATCAGCCGTGGGCTGTGGGGAAGACGCCCGGGTCTCTCGTGGGCCCCTGCCGCCGATCAGCCGTGGCCGGCGGAGAAGCCGTTCTGGCCGTCGAAGCGGCACAGGTGCTCGGTCTTGACGAAGTCGAAGCCGGCGGTGGCGGCGCGCTGCAGGAGGGCGACGACCTGGGCGTGGGTGACGGTGTCGTCGGTGGCCAGGAAACGGCAGCGCCAGTGGTCGGTGCAGAAGGTCTCGGGCATGCCGGTGGGGTAGACCTTGACGCCGCGGTTGGAGATGAAGTCGAGGGCGAGGCCGTCGCCGTCGATGGCGCGGAGGGTGTCGCCCAGGACCTTCGGGCTGGAGCCGCGCCAGTCGAGGAAGAGGTCGACGCCGACGAGCTCCTTGCGCTGTCGGGGGGCGGGGGGCATGCGCTGCTCGCTGGCGACGGGGGGCGCGGAGGCGGTGCCGACGGCGTACTCGACGGGGGTGAGGCCCTCGGGCTTCTGGCCGAGGCGGGCGATGACGGCGTCGGCGAAGGCGGTGGTGCCGGCGCGCTCGCGGCTCTGGCCGTCGACGAAGATGTCGCCGGTGTGGACGCCGTCCTCGAGGGTGCGCATCCAGGCGTTGTGGACGCGGGTGGCGATGTCGCCCTGTCCGATGTGGACGAGCATCATGACGGCGCCGAGGAGGAGTCCGGAGGGGTTGGCGATGCCCTTGCCGGCGATGTCGGGGGCGGAGCCGTGGATGGCCTCGAACATGGCGCAGTGTTCGCCGATGTTGGAGGAGCCGCCGAGGCCGACGGAGCCCGAGACCTGGGCGGCGATGTCGGAGATGATGTCGCCGTAGAGGTTCGGCATGACGATGACGTCGAAGTCCTCGGGGGAGTCGGCGACCTTGGCGGCGCCGATGTCGACGATCCAGTGTTCCTTCTCGAGGTCGGGGTATTCTGCGCCGATGTCATCGAAGACCCGATGGAAGAGTCCATCGGTGATCTTCATGATGTTGTCCTTGGTGAAGCAGGTGACCTTCCTGCGCTTGTTGAGGCGGGCGTACTCGAAGGCGTATCGGACGATGCGCTCGCAGCCGGGTCGGCTGATGAGCTTGAGGCACTGGAAGACCTCGTCGGTCTGTCGGTGCTCGATGCCGGCGTAGAGGTCTTCCTCGTTCTCGCGGACGATGACGAGGTCCATGGTCGGGAAGCGGGTCTTGACGAAGGGGTGGTAGGCGACGCAGGGCCGGACGTTGGCGTAGAGTCCGAGGGACTTGCGGATGGTGACGTTGAGGCTCTTGACGCCGCCGCCCTGGGGGGTGGTGATGGGGGCCTTGAGGAAGACACGGGTGCGGCGCAGGGAGTCCCAGGACTCGGGGCGGATGCCGCCGGCGTGCCCTTCGCGGTAGACCTTCTCGCCGATCTCGATGGTCTCGATGTCGAGGCGGGCGCCTGCGGCCTCGAGGATGCGCAGGGTGGCGTCCATGATCTCGGGGCCGATGCCGTCGCCGTGGGCGACCGTGATGGGGGTCGGGGTGCTCATGGGACTTCCGGGGCTGGGTGCGAAGGGGGTCGGAAACGACCGCGCGGGTCCTATCCCGGCGGGGTTGCGGAGGTCAAGCGGCGTTGGCGGGCGGGGTCGTGGGATCGTTGCCGGGGCGGGGTCGTTGGGGTAGGCTGGGGATCGACAGGCAGGTCCCCATCCCGACCGGGTCCCGTGCCGGATCCGGACCCCTCCATCGGAAAGAGCCACGATGAGCGACGACAACCGCCCCATCCCGCCCACTCCCGGTTCCGACACCGGTGAGGTGATCGAATTCGACGCCGACGATCTTCTGGAGATCGAGGCGGTGGAGGAGCCCGAGCTTCTGGACCTCGACGGGGACGATCTCCTGCTCGAGGAGGTGGAGCCTGCGAACGACGGCGCCGGGCAGGCGTGGTCGGTGGGCGTGGCGGAGGCGGCCCCCGCGGAAGCAGCGGCGGAGCCGCTCGCGGAGGAGGCCGTGTCGCTGGACGATGATCTGCTCGGGGACATGGACGATCTGCTCGGGGACGAGCCGCTGCTGGGGGAGGGCTCCCTGCTCGGCGGCGGGACGGAGGCGGACACGGCGCCGAGTCCGGTGGTGTCGCGCGAGCCGGTCGCGGTTGAGGCCGCGGAGCCGGAGGTCCTGGGGGACGTCTCTCCGGAGGAGACGCTGCCCGCGGACTTCCATCTGGAGGATCCGCAGGCGGATACGCTGGCCGAGGGGCCGGACACGATGGTGGACGAGGGCCTCGGTGTGGCGCTGGAGCCGGACGACGCCGCTGGGCTGGAGGAGGAAGCCGGGGCGGGTGGGGACGTGCTGTCGATGGAGGGGGGGGAGGACCTGCTGCCGGATGCGGACGACGATCTGCTGATGGACGGGGAGGGCGAGTGGGACCGCGTGTCGATGACCGGCCTGCAGCGCGAGGCGGCGGCGCGGGTGGATGGGATGGAGTCGTCGGCGGAGGCGCGGCTGGACGGATCGACGTTCGCGGAGGGGGACGCCGGGGAGGACGAGGATCCGGTGGGGGGGGAGCCGGGGATCATGGATGAGGTCGCGCTGCTTGACGATCCTGCGGACGAACTGTCGGCGGCGCTGGCGGGTGAACCTGCGGACGAACTGTCGGCGGCGCTGGCGGGTGAACCTGCGGACGAACTGTCGGACGAGTCGGCGGACGAGGGGATGGTCGAGGACGCGGCGGCCTCGGAGGCAGAGTCGACGGAGCCGGTGACGTTGCCGGGGGAGGGTGCCGGGGCGATCGATCTGGAGCTGCCGGAGCTGCCGGAGGAGCTTGCGGCGCGGTCGGGGGAGTGGCTGGAGGACCAGCAGGTGTGGCGGGGGGAGCTGCAGCGTCTGGTGCGGAGCAACAAGTGGCGGGAGGTGGCGGCGCTGAGCGCGCACGCGGCGATGCGCGCGTCGTTCGCGCAGGGGGCGACGCTGGCGTCGATCCTTCAGGATCTGGGGAGGTTGTATCGGGATCGTCTGCGGGATCGGGTCCGCGCGGTCGAGGCGTTCGAGGCGTTGCTGACGGTCGAGCCCGGCCAGGCGGAGGTGCTCTCGTGGCTGCACGGTGCGTGGGAGGAGGATGGCCGGTGGGAGCGGATCTGCACGACGGCGCTGCGTGCGGTGGAGGCGAACTGGGACCGGGACGAGCGGCTGCGGCTGACCCGGCTGGCTGCGGACACGGCTGCGGAGCGGCTTGGGCGGCTGGATCTGGCGATCGCGGCGTGGGAGCAGTTGTGGAGCCTGGGGGACGGCCTGGAGGAGGCGACGAGTGCGCTGGCCAGCCTGTATCGTCGTACGGGTCGCTGGGAGGAGCTGGCGGTGTTCATCGAGCGCCAGGTGGAATCGGCGGATGCGGCGACGTCCCGGCTGCTGCGCCGGGAGCTGGCGGAGCTTCGGCTGTTCGCGCTCGATGACGCGGACGGGGCGGAGCGCCTGCTGGCGAAGGACCGGGGCGATTCGCCTCCGGATGCGGTGGAGGCGGAGCTGCTGGTGCGGATTCGCACTCGGCTGCAGCGCTGGGATGCGCTGCTGGAACTGGCGGAGGCGCCGGCGCTCGATGACGCGGCGCGTGTCGACCGGCTGCACCGGATCGCGGCGGCGGTGCGGGAGGCGGGTCGCGAGGAGGATGCGGCGCGGCTGATCGACCGGGTTCTGGAGATCGATCCGCGGGATGCGGGGGCGCTCTCCGCGCGCCGAGCGTGGCTGGAGCAGCGCGGGGAGTGGACGGCGCTGGCGGACTTCCTGGAGTCCCGCGCGGCCGAGGCGGTGCAGCGATCCGAGGAGCTGGAGCTGCTGCGGGAGGCGGCGGAGATCGCGGAGAACCGGCTGGAGAACCTGCCGCGGGCCGTGCGGTTGCGGCTGGCGATCCGGGAGGCGGCGCCCGAGGACCGGGAGGTCCTGGCGGACCTCGACCGGCTGTATGCGGCCACGGGTCAGCACGGCGAACGGCGGGCGGTGCTGGAGGAGCAGGCGCGTCGGGCTCCGGACCGCGCCGCGCGGGTGGAGGCGCTGCTGTCGGTGGCGCGTCTGTGCACGGGACCGGGGGAGGACACGGACCGCGCGCGGGAAGCCCTGGCGGAGGTGCTGCGCCTCGAGCCGAGCCACACGGGAGCGCTCGAGGCCTCGGCGGCGCTCAACCGGCAGCTCGGGGATCGCGAGGCGCAGCTCGCCGACATGATGCGGCGGTACGCGCTGACGGAGGATGTGGAAGAGGCCGCGCAGGTCGGAGCCGAGGCGGCGCGCCACCTGAAGGAGGCCCTCGAGGATCCGGCTCGCGCCGCCGATGCCTGGTTGCTGGTGGTGGACACGAGCACCCGGCAGGGGCCCGCGCTCGAGGCGCTCGACGGATGCCTCGCCGACGCGGGAGCGGGCCGGCGTCGGGCGCTGGTGAAGCTGGCCGCGCTGCAGGAGGTCGAGGGCGAGGAGGCGCGGCAGGGGAACCTGCGGCAGCTCGCGGGGTTCTGGTCGTCCTCCGGGGAGGCCCGGCTGGAGATCGGGGTGCTCGAGGAGCTGCTGGCGTTGGCGGAGGACCCGGATGCGCTGGCGCGCCTGCTGGAACTGTACGCCGGAGACGGTCACCCGGAGGAGGCGCTGGACTGGCTGGCCGCCCATGCGCTCCGCGAGGCGCCGCAGGCCGTGCGTCTGGCGCGCCTGGAGGCCTGGGGAGCGCGGCTCGCGGAGGACGACGTGCAGGGTCGCTTCGATCTGGCGCGCCGCCGGTTCCTGCTCGGCGAGCGGCGGCCGGATGACATCGCGGAGCTCGTGGCGGCCGGGCGTGCGGTCGGGGACATTCCCACCGTATGCTGGCTGCTGCGCCTTCATCTGCTCACGCAGTCCGCGGACGAGCGCGGGTCCGTGCGCGATCTTCTGGCCGAGCTGCTGGAGAAGGACCTCGAGGGCGCCGACCGGGCCTGGCTGTTGCGCACGGCGTCGCTCGCGTCGCCCGGCAGTGTGAGCGAGGCCCTCGAGGAGCTGGAGCGCCTGGCGGAACAGACCGGTCGGCACGAGGACCTCCTGGCCCTCGTCGAGGAGCAGGCGCTGCACCTGAGCGGCGATGCGGCAGGGCGCCGGGCAGCGCTCGAGCGCTGCGAGGCGCTGGCGCGCGGGCCTCTGGACGATCCTCGCCGCGCCATCGGCGCCCTGCGGCGGCGTATCGCACTCGACGGCCCCGACGAGGATGTGGTCGGGCGGCTGCACACCCTGTGTACCGGGAGCGGGTTCGAGTCGGCTCTGGCGACCGCCCACGGCGACCTCGCCGTCGTGGCCGACTCCCTCGAGGTGCGACTGCACCATCTCGAGGAGGAGGAGAAGGTTCGCCGCGCGTTGCTGGACGATGCCCCGGGGGCCTTCCGGGTGCAGTTGCAGCGGTTCCGGCTCCTGCCCGAAGCGTGCTTCGACGCCGTGATCGAGGCCGGTCGGGCGCTGGGCGACGACGGCGCAACCCTGCATCGGGTGCTGCCGATGATCGAGGCGAGTCTGCTCGCTGCGGCGGGGAACCGCCCGGCCACGGCCCTGCGCCGACTGAGCGCGGTCTGGGCTCAGGATGCGGGAGACGCGGAGCGGGGGTTCGAGCTGGCCGCGGAGGCGCTGATGGCGGACCCCGATCACGAGGACGGCGACGTCCACCTGGTGACCATGGCTGGCAAGGCCGGGCGTCAGGAGGACCTCGCCATGGTGCTCCGGATCGCCGCGGCGCGGGCGTCGGATGCGGAGCGCAGGGCCGCCCTGCTTCGCCGCGCGGCGACGCTCTACGCCGGGGTTCTGGAGCGCCCGGAGCTGGCGGTCGAGGTGCGTCAGCGTGTTCTCCGGCTCCTGCCGGACGATCTGGAGATCGTGGGAACGCTCGCCGATGCGGCCCGGGACGCCGAGGACTGGGATTCCCTGCGTCGCCTGCTCCGGCGAACCGTGGTGCTCTCCGAGGATCGGGACGAGCGTGTGGCCGCCCAGCTCGAGGTGGCCACGCTGTGCCGGGATCAGCTCGACGATCCGGAGGGCGCGTTCACGGCCTTCGCCGGAATCCTCGAGATCGACCCGGAACACGAGGAGGCGAGAGAACGGCTCGCCGAGCTGGTGGAGGAGCTGCGGTCTGCGGAGCTCCGGCTTCGCTGGCTGCAGCTGGAGCTGATGTCGGCCGAGGGGGAGCGGGCCACCGAGCTTCAGCTCGCCATGGCCGCCCTGCAGCAGGATGAACTCGAGGACGCGGAAGCGGCGGTGGGGACGCTGCTGGACCTGGTGGACCATGCCGGGCCGGTGGACGAGGCGTGGACACGGCTCGTTACGCTGCTCCCCCCGCTGGGCCGCTGGAAGGACATCGCGGAGCTTCAGCTCGCCCGCGCGGAGGCCCTGGAAGGGGAGGAGCGCGCCCGGGCCATCTCGGACGCCCTGCGCGCGTGCCGCGGACATCGTGATGCCTTCGAGAGCGGGGAGTTGACGGACTTCTTCCGCCGGGCCCTGGCGGTCGTCCCGGACGACCCCTCGATCCGTCGGGATCTGGCGGCAACCCTTGTGGCGCGGGGGGCGCTGGACGCCTTCGCGGAGAGTCTGGAGGAGTGGGCCCGCACGGCCGACAGCGCCGACGAGCGCCGCCGGCTGCTCCTCGATCGCGCGCGCGTGCAGGCCAACGATCTGGACGACGGGGAAGGGGCTGACGCCACCCTGACGCAGGCCGCTCGCGGGGATGGTGTGGTCTACGGCGCCGACGTGGCGGTGCCGCTGTTCCAGGCCCGCCTCGCTCGGCTTCGCGGAGACTGGACGTCCTACCTCACCCACCGGGAGGCCGCTGCACGGCGCCTGGATGCGCGCGAAGCTGCCCTGCATTTCTGCCACCTCGCCGAAGTCTGCGACGAGGTCGACGGGCTTCAGCCGCGCATGGTGGGCTTCTACCGCGAGGCGCGGGGACTGGATCCCGAGAACACCTGCGCACGGGAGGCCCTGCGCGGAATCGGCCGACGCCTGAAGGCCCTGCGCCCCGCGGCGGCGCTGCTGCCCGAGGACGGGGAACGCGACCTGACGCTGGAGCAGCGCGTCGAGCGGCTGGTCCAGCTCGCCGACGAGGCCGGCGACCCGGCGACGGAGCTGGACTGGCTCCAGCGGGCCACTGCCATCGACCCCGATCGGGCAGACCTGCTCCGCCGGGTGGCGGAGCTGCAGGAACGCGGCGGCGAGCCCGATGCCGCCGTCCAGTCTCGCATCGCGGCGCTCCGTGCCCGCGAACGCACCACCGGGCTGCAGGACGAGGGGCTGCGCAAGGACGAGGTCCAGGAACTCCTCGCCATCGTTCCGGCCCTCCAGTCCGCCGGGCAGAATGCGCTCTTCGCCGCCTGCGCCGAGCGAAGCTTCACGCTGGCACCCACGAGCGGAAGCGCCCTGTACGCGCTCGCCGGCTACCTCCTCGCCCAGGAGCGGGAGACCGAGCTGCTGGCCCTCCTGGGAGAGCTGTCCCCCGAGGACGATGACGGGACGCCCGCGAGCCTGCTCTCGGACCTCCTCTGCCTCCAGGGCCTGGCCCTGCGGCGGGAGGAACGGGAGGAGGATGCCCGTCGTGCGCTCCAGCAGGCCATCGGACTCAACCCGCTCCACCTCGAGGCGCTGGATGCCCTGGCAACCCTCGAGACCGAGTCGGGCCATGTGGCCGAAGCTCTCGAGCTCCACCTCCGGGCCCTGGCGCTCGATCCGGACCGGTCCAGCCGTGCGCCGCGCTACTTCGAAGTCGGTCTCCTGTTCGAGGATCGCCTGGGACTGCACGACGAGGCCGGCGCGGCCTACGAATTCGCCCTGCTCGACGGGCTCGAGACCCGCGGACTCATGCACCGTGTGCTCCGGCACTGCCGGCGCGCCGGACAGCTCGAACGGGGGCTCGATCTCGTGGAGCGACTGCTCCCGGATGCCACCGACGCCGACGAGCTCGCGGACCTCTGGCTCGCACGGGGCGAGATCCTGTCGGGAAGCGGCGATGCCAGCGTCGAGGGAGACGCCGTCGAGGCCTTCGACATGGCGCTGTCCTACGACCCGGCGCGGCACGAGGCCAGACTGGGACTCGCCGACGTGCTCCGGCGGCGCGGGGACTGGGAACAGCTCATCGAGCTGCTCGGAGCCATCGCCGAGGGCGGCTCCGACGCCCAGCGCGCCGATGCCTGGCTGCAGATGGCCGAAATCGCACAGGATGAGCTGGGACGCACCGACCAGGTCCAGACCTATCTTCGCAATGCCATCGACGCCCAGCCTTCGGCGCGTGCGGTCGGATGGCTGCTGGAGGAACTCGGCCCGCGCGGCGACCTGTCGGAACGGGAGGACCTGACCAGTCGGCTGATCCAGTGGGGACCGCCGTGGTACCGACCGGCCGCGGAGCTCGGCGAGATCCTCCTGAACGAGGACCCGCGCCGGGCCTGGTGCCTGCTGTCCCCGGCGATGGTCGTCCGGGAGGCCGAAGAGGATCTCCGCAACACGCTCAAGGGCATGCGGCGCGACCACGAGAAGCCGTCCCTGATGCTACTCGGCAGTCAGGGCGAAGCCGCCCTCGAGGAGAGCGGCCGGTTCGCTGCCGTCAGCGCCGTGCTCGGTTCCCTGGAGGGCATCGCCGACGAGCTAGGCCTCCCGCACACCGGCTTCTCCGGCATCTCGCTCTCGCCGATCAGCCCCCACTCGGGCCTCGGCCGAGGCTTCCAGTCCATCGTCGAGACCTGGGACATCGGAGAGGTCAGCCTGCACCGCGCCGAAGAGCAGCCCGAGCCCCTGCGCATGGGCATGCTCGAAGGCGCCCCCGCACTCGCTGTTCGCGCCGATCTGCTGCCCCACCTCACCCGTGCGGAAGTGGGCTTCGTGCTCGGCGGTGCCCTGTTCCGCCTCCGGTCGGGGCGGCGCCTCGCGAGCCTCGTCACGGCGCGCACCCGCGAGGATCTCTTCCTCGCGCTGTGGGCGGCGCTCGACTTCCGCGAGGCCGAGCGCCCCGAGGTGGCGGCTCTCGTGGAGCGACTGCGGGAGGTGGCCGGGCTCGATCGGCTCGACGCCTGGGCGGCCACGCTGATCGACCACGGGGATCAGGACCCGACCGAGGTCGCCCGTGACTGGTTCGCCGAAGTGGTCCACCAGGGCCACTGCGCCGGGCTCGTGGCCGGACCGGACCTCATGCAGATCTGGAAGGTGCTCTCGGTGATGGATGACCGGGTCGAGCGACCCATGGCCTTCCAGAGCTGGGAAGCCGTGGACGAGTCCCTCCAGCCAGCACCGCTGCTCCGGGGGCTGCTCGCCTTCGCCACTTCGCCGCTCTGGCGCGCCGTGACCGCAGACGCCATCGAGGTCTGAGGGACCGGGTCAGTTGCGGCGGCCCGCGAAGTCGAGCTCCACCCGGCGTGCCGTGTCCAGGACCGCGGCCAGATCCTCCTCGAACATCCGGGGCCGCGGCTCCGCGAGCGGACCGGAACAGTGTCGGGCAGCACCGTCCAGGCGGCGCGCGCAGTCCTCGAACAGGGGACGGACCGTGCGGAGATCGTCCTCCTCGGCCGCGGTGCTCATCTGCCGCGCGCCCTCGCGCGCCATGCGACCAAGGTTCAGGGGCATGTCGGGCAGCGGTGGAGCATCGCCGACGATCTCGTGGAGCCTGGCGTGCAGCCTCAGACCACGAAACACGGTCTCACCGCGCCCGAGGCCGAACCCGGCGTAGAACCACGCCTGCAGACGGTTCACGGTCTGGATATCGGCGATGTACGACCAGCGGTTCACGATCTCGAACACGCCGTGTCGCAGCAGGAGCCTGTACTCGTCAACCGACCGCGGTGCGGTCCACGTCCGTCCGAAGGCGGCAGAGCATAGACGCGCGAGATCGTCCATTCGGGTGTTCACCGTGTCGCGCACGGGAAGGAGCAGCTCGACGGCGCCCTGAAGGGGCTCGATGCCGCCGGCCCCGGGCGCAAGCGCCGCGATCATTTCCATGCCGTCGAAGAAGTAGCCTGCAGAGGCGCTCTGCCAGCCCATGTGGAAGGCTTCACCGGGATGCACGGGAAATCCTGGACAGGGGACGAGGATCCACCTCGGGTCGCGATCCTCCCGCACCATCCCTAGTGCAGGATGAGGCGCTCGCCAGATCGGGGCGTGCTGAAGCCGAGCGGAGTGCGACCTTGCCTGGCGGGTCGACGGGCGTCCGGCTCGGCGGGGTGGCACCAGTGTCTGAACGACCTGTCAGAGGGGGCTGCGCCGCCGGTGTTTCCATGACGAGATGGGCGCCGAGGAAGACTCCTGCCGGTCACCGTCGCGCCGCAGGTTGGTGACGGGACGGGGGATGCCATGCGTTCGAGGATGTCGTCGAGGGCTGGGGGCGACATGGACCGGTTTGCGGGGGCTCGGGGGGGAGGCGGCCGGAGGGGCGGACGGAGCTTGCTCCGGACCAGGGTTCCTGTCGAGTCGGCTCGCTTTCGGAAACGACAGCGGGACCGGGAGCGTCCGGTTTCAACCGACCCGAGCCGGATTGGGTCGGGTGGATCCGACCCCGGGGCTGCCCGGGAGGATCCGCACAGACGGCCGCCGTGGCGGCCTGCCCACATCCGATTCGCCCGGGCCTCGGCGGAATGGGCACCGGCGAACGCCGTTGCGTCCACCGGAGGGTTGGCGCAGCATGGCACCGACAGGGCCCGGGCGCTTCGACAGTCACCGCGGCCCACGGAGGACCAACGATGTCGGGAGGCCGACGCAAGCTGGGGGGGCGCTACCTGGTCGAAGAGTCGATCGGTCGCGGGGGAATGGGGAATGTCCACCGGGCGCAAGACCTCCGGACCGGGGACACGGTAGCGGTGAAGATCATCCGGGAGGATCGGGTGACCGATCCACAGGTCCGGCGACTCTTCCTGCGCGAGGTGCGCGCGGCGGCTCGCCTCGAGCATCCCGGGATCGTGCGCGTGCTCGATCAGGGCGTGGAGGAGGACGGACGGGTCTGGTTTGCGATGGAGTATGTCCAGGGCTGCGGCCTGGAGGGAGTCGACGGGCCGCGGCTGGGCTTCTCCGCGGTTCGTCACCTGCTCTCCGAGCTGGCCTTGCGGCTGGCGTTCGCGCACGCCCGCGACGTGGTGCACCGCGATTTGAAGCCGGAGAACCTGCTGCTGGCCCATGATGCGCGGGGACCGATGCTGAAGCTGGCCGACTTCGGGATCGCGAGGCTCGCCGAGGATCGGGATGCGGTCGCTCGGGTCGGGTACGGAACGCCGAACGCGCCCGAGCGGGCGACCCTGGCCGGCACCGTCTTCGGCACACCCGCCTACATGGCCCCGGAGCAGGCCCGGGGGCAGCGCGAGAAGGTGGGACCCGGCAGCGATCTCTACGCCTTCGGGGTGATGCTCTTCGAGTGGGTGACGGGGAGCCACCCCTTCCCCGCGGATACGGTGCAGGAGCAGATGATGCGGCACGTGGTGGCGCCGGTGCCGCCGATCCTCCTGCCGTCCGGAGCGCGCGCACCAGCGCCGTTGCAGCAGCTGATTCGGGACCTGCTGCGCAAGGACCCCGATGCGCGCCCGGACTGCGCCCGTGAGGTGCATGATCGTCTCGAGGCCCTCGATCCCGTGCCGCTCGACCGGGAGGATGACCCGCACATCGTGCCCCGCGTCGCCCTCGATCGGCTTCGGGTGGAGCGGATGACGCGTCGGCCGTGCGGGACGGAACCCCCAGGCTTCGCGGAGCATGAGGCCACCATCGCCACGAGACCTCGGCACGTGCAGCGGCCGACCAGCGAGCTCACCGTGGCCGAGTCGGAGTCACCGGGAGGGATCGCGGATCCGCGCCGTGCGACCCTCGTGGAGACGCATGACCCCGGAAGAAACACCCGCATGGCGGGGGAAGGACTTCCGTCGCAGCCCGATGCGCGGACCCGCGCCGTGCTGTCCGGCCCCGGGGAGTCACAAACAGGCGACGGGTCTCGGCCGCTGGAGCCTGGGCCCGAGATGCCGGGTGGGGTCTCCCTCGTCGGGCTCCGGATGCCCCCCATGGTCGGGCGACTCGAGGAACGGTCGCAGCTCGCGCATCTCGCCCGAACCGTCCGAACGGCGGGGGGCACCAGGGTAGTGGTCATCACGGCGGATCATGGCGTCGGCACGTCCCGCCTCCTGCGCTGGATGCGGACGAGCTTCGTGGAGGAGGGGCTGCTGCGGGGCCTTTCGGTATCCGCTGGGGGCAGCGCGGCGGCCGATCTCCTGTCGGTCGTGCGCGCGGAGCTCGTTCGGCGGCTTGGTGTCGCGGGACTCCCTCACCACGCGATCGCCGCCTCGCTCTCCCTGCGGGCGCCCTCCGGCGGGGAGCCCGGAGCGTGGGCGGACGTGGCCCGGTACCTGGGAGCCGCCGACGCGCTGACGGCGGATGTGTCGGGGGAGCCGTCCATCCGGGCCCTGCACCATCGCGCCATCGCCCAGGCCTTGCGCGGGTTCTCCCGCGACCGCCCGGTGCTGCTTTGCGTCGATGACGTGGCCGTTCCTTTCGCAAGGCCGCTCCTCGAGGATGTCAGGGGCATCGCCCGGGCGGCCCGTGACGCCCGGGTTCCCCTGCTTCTGGCGCTCGGCACCGATGGGCTGCAGCTGGGCTGTACCCGGGTTCTCTCCGCTCCGGACACGGGGCTTGTGCGCGAGCTCGTGCTTCACCCTCTTCCCCTCGCCGATGCGGCGCGCATTCCCGCTGCGCTGTTGCCCATGCACGAGAGCGTCGCCCGCGCGATCGCGGAGCATGTGGGTGGAATCCCGCTCGATCTGATCGAGTTCGTGCATCGCGCCGCCGAGCGCGGTCTCCTGCAGCTCCACGCCGGAAGCTGGTGGCTCGACGAGGGTGCCATGAAACGGCTCGGTGAAGACTCCCGCGCCGCTGCGTTGCTTCACCAGCGACTCGTGGCACTCCACGACTCGGGACAAACAGGCCGGCGGAGAACTCGGCTGCTCGCCCTCCTCGCCCTGATGGGTCCCATGTGGCGCCGGAACGAGGTCGTGGAGGCGGTGAAGGAGCTCCTTCCCGAAGCGGTCGTCCAGCTCGAGAACGACCTGGCATTCTGGGTGGATGACGGGCTGCTCGTCGAGCACCCGGACGACCGGATCGGCTTTGGTCATGGCAGGGCTCATGCCCAGGCGCGCACACTGGCCGACGGCATGGCGGACGTCGCGGTATGGTGCGCGTGGCTTGCCGAGGCGCGCGAGCGCCGTGCCGTACTCCGGATCTCCGACCTGACGGCCATCGGGAGGCTGCGTGCGCGCGCCGGGTGTGAAGGAGCCTCCTCGTGGTCGCTCCGCGCGGCGCGCGAGTCGATCGCCGCGGGCAATGACCTGCTTGCGGAGTCCATCGCCGGGGATCTCGACGAGGCTTCGCTGTCCCCGGACGACCTCGGTCAGCTCGCTTTCGTTCGTGCGCTCCTCGCTGGCCGGCGAGGGCAGTCCGCCGAGGAGCAGCGGTGGCTGGCCACGCTCGACCAGGCCGAAGCCGGAGGACAGGCGACCGGCCGCCCGATGCAGCTCAGGGGTCTCGCCCTGTTTCGCGAGGGGCGCACGCACGAGGCGCTCGTCGCCCTGACCGAAGCGGTTCGTCGATGGGAGGAGGTGCCCCCGGAGGCGTCCAGCTCCACGGCGCTGGGAAGGGAGTTCCTCGAGACGCGGATGATGCTGATCGACGTTCTCCGCCAGCGTGGCGAGTACGCGGCAGCGGAGAACGAGCTTCGTGCCGCCCGCAGTCTCGCCTCGATGCTGGGCCTCACGGCCACCGAGGCGAAACTGCAGGGCGGTCTCGCGTTCGTCCTTCTCGAGACGGCCCGATATCCCGAGGCCCTCGACGAGGCGGATGCGGCGCTCGCGTCGCTGGAGAGGGTGGGAGAAGGCTGGGAACGAGGGGAGTCCCTGAAGGTTCGGGCCGGGGCCCTCCTGCGGCTGGGGCGCCCCGCGGAGGCGGTGCCCGTCGCCGAGGAAGCCCTCGCCCTCGCACAGCGGATCGGGGACCGCCGCGCCTGCGCGGTCATGCTCAATATCCTCTCCATGTGCCGCTTCGAGCAGGCCGACTTCGCTCGCGCGCTCGCGCTCTCCCGCGAGGCCCTCTCTCTCGCGGCCGAGCTGCTGGAGCCCGTCCTGCATGGCCGAATCCTCAACAACCTGGCGGCCGCTGCTGCCGGCCTCGGCCTCGACGCCGAGGCCGTCGCGGCGTGGCGCGAGGCCGTCACCATCGGCCGGAGCTGCGGGGACGCTCAGAACGAGGCGCGGAGCCGGGCCAACCTGGCCAGTGCCCTGTCCGCACAGGGAGACCACCAGGAAGCGGTGTCCGTCCTTGACGAGGCCATCGCGCTCCTCAGGAAGCTGGATCTGCCCCATGTGGAAGCGTGCGTCGCGTTGCGGGACGAGATCATGCAGCAGCTCGTGCCGGCTCGTCCCGGGGAGCCCGAAGGCGCATGAGCCGATCCGCAGGGTGACACCGTCGACTCGGATGCGCGCCTTCGGGCGGCCTCCTGCGGCGCTGCTCGCTAGAACTGGCCGGCGCTGCCGTCGCGCTGAACGCGATCGACCGCGCGCGGTAGCGCGACGATGGTCAGGGGGAGGAGAATGCCGAGGAGAACCGCGAGGCGGAGAAGCGCCGACAGGGGCTCCTCCTGGCCGGCGGAACCGAACAGGGATGCTCGCATGCCGTCCAGCATCGGGCCGATCGGGAACCACGCTCCGATTTCGGCCAGAAGCGGGGGCAGCGCGTCCCGGGGCACGAAGGTGCCGGCCAGCAGGAGGCTGCCGAGCTGGACCAGCCGCGCGATGGGATCGCCTCGCTTGATCACCAGGGTGATCGACGCCGAGAGCAGGCCGAGGCAGACGAAGCATGCCACTCCCAGGCCCAGAAATGCCAGCGCGGGCAGAATGCCCGCAGGGTCGAGGGCGTCGCCAGCCATGACCGTGCCGAGGATCAGCAGGACCAGGGCGCGCAGGCTCGCCGCACTCAGCGCGTACGACGGCATGGCCAGAAGGAGCTTCCACGGGGGCGTCAGGGTCATCAGACATGCCTCGAACTGCCCGGTGACCTGCATCTGCCGGAGCTGTCCGGGAAAGACGGCCAGGCACGCGCCGAGGAGCTGCAGTGCCGCCAGCCCGAAGAGCGCGAAGCTCGCAAAGCTCATGCCGCCAAGCGATGTGGTGGGGACGAGATCGGAGGCGAAGAACAACAGGAACACGGCCGCCATCAGATTGACGGCGCGGTTGACGATCGCGAACGGGTAGGACAGCGCCTCCTGCCGTCCCATGGACCAGAAGGCCCGGGCGACCTGCAGCAGGGGCGTCGTGCGCGCCGAGCTCATGCCTGTCCTCCCGCTCGGCGGAACAGCGCCTCGGCGACGGGCTCGACGTTCAGCCACGAGCCCTCCGCGGCCACCGCGCCCTCGTCCAGCAGGAGAACCCGCGTGCAGAGGTACTGCGCTTCCGTGAGGTCATGCGTGGCGTAGAGGATGCCGATGTTCCGTTCCTCCACCACGGTGGACAGGAACGTGTAGAACGTGTCCCGCCGACCCGGGTCGAGGCCGCTGGAGGCCTCGTCCATGAGCAGCAGGGACGGGTTGCCCAGCAGCGCTCGGCACACCGCCAGCCGCTGTCGCATCCCCGTGGACCAGGTCCGCACCGGGCGGTCGGCCACGGACTCGAGGCGGGTCGCCTGCAACGTGTCCTCGATGCGCTCGGCGAGAACACCCGCACTCAGCCCCTGCAGTTGCCCGAAGAACCGGAGGTTCTCCCGGCCGGTCAGCCGCCACGCGAAGGAGCGGTCGTCGCGCAGCACCAGCCCGATGCGTCCGCGGACCCCACCCTCGCCCAGGGCCGGGTCGAGGCCGAGGGTCCGGACCTCGCCCGTGTCCGGACGAACGAGCCCCGCTGCACAGCGCACCAGGGTCGTCTTCCCCGACCCGTTCGGGCCAAGAAGGCCGACGATCTCACCAGCATCCACCCGGGCGTGGACACCGCGGAGGGCACGGACGTCTCCCCGGTGCAGCCGGCCGAGGCTCAGGGCGCGCAGGATCGGTCCCGGTGCCCGGAAGGTCTTGTGGACCCCATCCATGTCGAGGAGTGCAGGGGCCATGGCTGTCCACCGGGGTGAGGGTTACGACTTCATGAACGAGAACAGTCCTTTCCGCTTTCCGGCGTCCGGGCTGTCTCCGGTCTCGAGCGGGCGGGCCTCGGCGATGCGGCGCGCCAGACCGAGGAATGCCTCACTGACCGGGGACTCGGGTGCTGCCGCCACGACGGGCCTCCCCTCGTCTCCGCCACGTCGAACCTCGGGGTCGAGGGGAATGCGTCCCAGGAACTCGGCCCCCAGGCGTTCCGCCTCTCGCTGGCCGCCGTCCCGTCCGAAGATCCAGGTACGCTCATGCTCGTCGAGAACCGCCTCGATCCGATCGGCGATCTCGGGCGCCGTGGCCCGGGCGTCCTCCATGATGCTCCGCAGCGCCGGTGCACCCGGCCAGGCGAACCAGGACATGTTCTCGACGATGCCGAGGACATCGACGTTCAATGTCTCGAACATGTGAAGACCGCGGGCCGCATCGATCAGCGCCAGATCGCTCGGGGTCGTGACGATCACCGCGCCGTCCACCGGAACGGACTGCGCGAGGCTGAGCTGCGCGTCGCCGGTCCCGGGCGGCATGTCCACGATCAGGTAGTCGGTCCCCGACCAGTCCACATCCTGGAGGAACTGGCGGATGATCCCGGTCACGATCGGGCCGCGCCAGATCACCGGGGTGTCGTCCTCCATCAGGTATCCGAGGCTCATCAGCTTCATGCCCTCCGCCACGAGGGGCACGATGCGGCGGTTGTGCACGTTGGGACGCTCGTTCACCCCGAGCAGGGTCGGGAGGCTCGGACCATACACGTCGATGTCGAGCAGCCCCACCCGATAGCCCTGTCGCTGGAGCGCGAGGGCCAGGTTCACGGCGACCGTGCTCTTCCCGACCCCGCCCTTGCCCGACGCGACCGCGATCACGCGGCCCACGCCCTCGAGCGTACCCGGGGTCGCTGCCGCGCCGCCCCCGGATGAACCGAGAGGCTTTCGTCCGCCCGCCTTCTCCGCCACAGGAGAGGCGCCACCGCCGGAAGCCGCGGCCGGACCCGACGATGCCGCTGCGGCCGCAGCACCCGCGGGCGCTCCGGGAGGCGCAGAAGCCTCCTCGTGACCCCGAACGAACACCGTCACCCGAGCCTCGCGAACCCCCTCGATCGCCTCGGACGCATCCGCGACGGCGTCCTCCAGGGACCAGCGGTCCTGCTGGCCAAGCTCCTCGCCCACCAGAAGGCGGATCGTCACGATCCCGTCCGCCACCTGCACATCGTCCAGAATGTGCGCATCGAGCAGCGTGTCGCCCGAGGCCGGGTCCTTCAACTCTCCCACGGTGTCGATCACCGCGCCCTTGACTGTCAGGTCATCTGCCATGTCCTCACCCTTCGGTTCATGAACTCGAATGTGCATCCGGGCAGGGCAGACCACCGAGCCCGGGAAGTGCCTCCCCCTCGCAAGCGCCGCCCGCCGGTAGGCCCTTCGGCGTCATGCGGCAAGGGGAACACTTGCATGCAGGACCGGTTGCCGCTCCAATCCCCTCGTCGTGTCACGCGCCTGGCCACAGGACGTGACGTCAACGTGCAGGACCACCGCGCTCGCCCGGAGCGGCGGGCCTTCACGGCCCACAGGACCAGCCCACCCATGACGATGCCGCAACCCCATCCCCTCGTCCGGATTCTCCTGCTGCCGAGTCTCGTCGCGCTCCTGTCCGCCTGTGGCAGCGACGACGTCGACAGCTCCGGTCTCTCCTCGTTCCCGGGCGCCGAGTCCTCCGTCGATGGAAGCGCATCGGTCGACCCGGACGCCACGTCGAGCCTCCCGTCCTCCGCGGCAGACGCCACGTCCAGTACCCTGTCCTCGTCCGCGGAGCCGTTTCCCCTGCCCGAACGCCCCTGGTCCATCCGCGAGCAGGGTCCATTCAACATCGGCTTCCGCTCGATCCTGGGCGTGACCTTCGTTCCCCGGGGGAGCGACACCGAACGGACCATCGCCCTGCGCGTCTGGTACCCCACCACCGCCGTCGACGGTCTCGGCGTGCGCTACGCACACCCGCCCAACAGCGACCGGGGGTTCCTGCGGCGCAGAAACCCCGCGCTCTTCCTGAACGCGCCTCTCGCCCGCGAGGCGGACGAGCGGATGCCTCTGCTCGTCTTCTCCCATGGCAACTCGGGAATCGCCGAGCAGAACTACTCCCTCACCGAGTACTTCGCCTCCCATGGCTGGGTCGTCGTTGCGCCCGACCACACGGACAACACCTTCTTCGACAACGTCGGGGCCATCAACCTCGGCTCCGGGTTCGTTCGCCCGCAGGACATCTCCGCAACCCTGGACCATGTCCTCGACGAGCTCCCCGCCGAGGACCCCCTGTACCAGCGGATCGATCCCGAGGCGATCGTGGTGGCCGGGCACTCCTTCGGGGGGTTCACCTCGCTCGCGGTCACCGGCGCAGCGTTCGCCGTCGACGAGCTGGTCGCCGTCTGCGAGGATCCCGCGCAGCGTTCCCGGTTCTGCGACCTCGTCGACGACGAAGCCACGCTGGACGTCTTCCGCGAGGGCTTTCTCGATGAACGGGTCCGGGTGTCCATTCCCATGACCCCCGGCGGGCACGACGCATTCCGCGGAGGAGAGTCGGCCATCCGCACACCCACCCTCGTGATGACCGGGGCGCGCGACGCCACCCTGCCCAACGCCAGCGAGGGAGATCCCATCTGGGACAGCATGCGGGGGGCGCAGCACATCCGGCTCGACTTCGCCGAGGCGGGGCACTTCACGTTCTCCAACATGTGCGACCTCTTCGGGCCCGTCGTCGAGAATGACGGCTGCGAGGACGACTTCATGGATGTCGAGGAGGCCTACTTCGTGATCAACACCTTCAGCATGGCCTTCGCCCGGTTTCACCTGCTCGGGGATGACTCCGAGAGGGCCCTGCTGGATGGAGAAGACCTGCTGCATCCCGACATCGTCTACAGCCGACGAGACGGCGAGCGTTGACGACCCGTTGTGGCGCCGTTTCGCAGGGGGCTGAAGGAGGGGACTGCCAGACCGCTCCGGTCCGTTCGTCGACCGCGGACGGTGCGTCGCTTCCTCGAGAGACACGGAGCGGGGGGCTGAAGTGCCTGTCTGGCGCGATCCGTGCTCCGGCCTCCCGGTGGTTCCGGTTCGCGGCGGCACGGCCTGGATGCGCTCAGTTGTCCTGGGCTCCCTGCTCGATCCAGGTGCGGATGTCGGCCAGCTCCTCGTCGGACAGGCGTCCGCCCCCGTCGGACGGGCTGAGCGGCATGGTGCGGCCGACGAGCTGCTCGTGCCCGTCCAGCTTCCACCACAGGTAGCTGTTCTCCGGTTGCCCGGGCTCGAGAAGCACCATGGTGTCGATCTGGGTGCTGTGCTGGAACAGTCGCTCGTACGCGTCGTCACCGGTGACACGGAACTCGGCCTCGGCGAGCCGCTCACCGTGACAGCCTCCGCAGTTGGCGATGAAGAGCGGACGCACGCGCCCCTCCCAGCTCGTTCCCGTTCCCAGAAGGTTCAGCTCTTCGGGGCGTTCGGCATAGCTGCAGTTCGTGTAGTCGATGGGCCAGCGCATGTCGACGGGGCTGCCATCGGTGGGCAGTCCCTCGATCCAGCAGAAGAAGGCGAGCATCTCCGGGATGGACAGGGGCTGATTGGCGAGGGGCATGCGCGTGCCGGGAACGGTCTCGCCGAGCATCTCGCCGCGCACACGGGCCACGAGGTAGCTGCGCTCGGGGTCCCCGGCGGCGACCATCGGCACGTTGAGGCCTTCGCGGTATCCGAAGACGCCGTTCCGGTTATGGTCTCCCTGCTGGATTCCCACGCTGAGGAGGTTGTTCACGGCGTCGCTCTGATAGTCGCGCACCTCGCCCACGAGGTGTTGCCCGCCTTCGAGGACCCACCATCGGGTGGTGTAGGTCGCGAACGTGACGTCCTCGATGACGGCCCGGCCGCCCTCGTCGATCCGCTCGAAGGTCCGGATGAACTGTCCACCGCTCCAGTACTCCTCGCGGTCGAGGCGCAACGGCGAGTGCAGTCGGATGTGCAGTCCCGGGGAGTCGAGCTCGGGCGCGGTGCCTTCGGCCCGGTAGTCCGTCCCGGGACCGGGAACTCGTTCGATCCAGGCAATCTCCATGGGTTGGGTGGACGGATTCTGGAGCGAGAAGCGGTCTCCCGGGGGTTCGCAGCGGTCATAGACGGTGGACCAGTGGCCCGGCTGGCTGTTGCAGGGCGCGCCGATCTGTTCGACGAGCGAGGAGGGCGTGCGCAGATCGGGATACTCCTGCATGTTGTGGCACACGCCCTCGTTGGGGCTGCAGGTCCGCTGGATCACCTGGAAGTGCAGGTCCTCTCCGGTCGTGAGCCGCGCAATCGCCTCGAGGACGAAGGGGTTGTCCCCGTCGTAACGGACGGGCTCCCGGGTGCCCGGTGCATCCGGACGGATCGGCGGCGCCTGGATGGCGTCGGTGAGGGGGTCGCTCCCCGCGCTGTCGCCGCAGGCGGGCAGCAGCAGCAGGAGGGCGATGAGCCACGGTGCGAGGGAGGAACGGATCATGCGGGGGCTCCGGTTCAGCCGCGGACGAGTGCGTCGGTGGGCAGGTCGCCGGGGAAGAACTCCCTGTGGTCTCCCCCGAGGGCGTCCATGAGGGTCTTGAGCACCGAGCGGTAGGAGAAGACGCGGTCCCGCGCCTGGAGATCGTCGCGGTCGGTCTCGCCGATCATGCGACCCCCCATGCCGGCTTCATCGATGAGTCCGCCCATGAAGGGCATGGACATCCAGCGTGTGGCGCGGTCCCCGCCGTGGTCGGAGCCCCGGGCGGAGTTGAACCGGTTTCCGCCGGCGGTTCGCCCGAATTCGGAGCCGAAGACGACCAGGGTGTGGTCCCAGTAGGTGCCTCCGTCAGGGTGATCCATCGTCTTGAGGGCGACATCCAGGCCGCTGATGAGGCGGTTGAGCTCGTCCATCTGCCGGGGCAGTCCGTTCTCCTCGCCGGAGTGCATGTCGTAGTAGCCCTGGTTGAGGAAGCACGCCGGGGAGCCGAAGCCGAACAGGCGCAGGGCGAGGCGAACGTGTCGGGCCGCGCGGGTGTCGCCCAGGAGGAAGCCGAGCTGGCGGTTGGAGATGCCGTCCACCGCTTCCTCGCTGTTGTTGCGGATGCGAAGCACGTCGCTGTTGAAGATGGAGCTGTAGGAGCGGGTGGCCTCCCGCGTCTGCAGGTACGCGTCGACCTGATCGCGGGCAAACGGGTTCTGCCGGTCGCGGGCCCGCGCGTCCATGCGCGCGCTGAGGGCCTGAGCCCACTCCGGGAGACTGCTCGTCGCATCGAAGCCGAAGCCTTCGAACCCGTCGCCCTGGACCACCGGGGGGCGGAAGGAGGCGTAGCGCCCGTGGCCGATCGACATGCCCGCGTCGGAAAGGGAGAAGGCGGGGAGGGCGATGCCCCCCTCGGCCTGGATCGCGGCCGCGCGTTCGCGCAGGGCGTAGTTGATCATGGTGAAGAAGGAGGTGTCTCCGCCGACATAGCCGGTCAGGTACCGCTCCAGACCGGTGCCGTGGTTCCCGTCGGCCCGGTTGGCATTGGGTTCGTGGTCCACGCACGGGAGCACCGCGATCTGATTGGCGAGGTCGGGCACGGTGCGCATGCCCGCATCGCGTCGTCGCTGACCGTCGTCCCCCTGCAGCCATGATGCCTCGGCGAGCATGCGGCCCACACCCCAGTCGACGCCGCTGGCGGCACGATCGGCGAGGCCGAACGGGTTGAACTGCGAGGCGCTCTCGCCGTTGAAGGCGGCCGTGAAGCGAAATCCACCGCCCAGGCGAATGTAGAGCAGGTGCTTCACCGCACCCCGGGCCGAGGTGCCGGCGTAGGCTGGTTGTTGCACCCAGATGTGCGGAAAGGCGGCGGCCCCGGTGACGGCGACGGCGGACTTGAGGAAGGTGCGCCGGTTGACGGCGAGACCTCGGGGTGACTTCGGCTTGCTCATGGCGGCTCGGCGATCGGGGGGAACGACAACGGGCTGGCAGTCAGTAGAACATCATCTCGGGGCTGCTGAGGACGGCGAAGCAGCTCGGTCGCGCGAACTCCTCCGCGCGACAGACCTCGCGGCGGCACTGTTCCCCCGCCTCGCGGGCGTCCTCGCGCTCGGCATCGCTCGCGCTGCGGCCGAGGAAACGCCGGATCTGCCACTCGTGGATCGCCTCTGCCATGTCCGGGTCCACCGACGCGTTCGGGGCGATCTCCGGGGGGAGCAGCGCGGCGGCGTCCGCTCCGCGCACGCGGTCATCCATGGACGGGTTGCAGACCCGGTTCACGAAGTTGAGTTGCGTGGACGTGGTCAGGATGCTCACGACCCGGAACCGGCCGCCCACGGTGTTCTCCGGGCACCCGCCCAGATTGCGGGCGAGGTTGCGGTAGTCCTCCCGCAGGCGACCCTCCCCGTCGATCTCCCAGCGGCTGTTCTCCACCAGCGCCCAGGCGAAGGGGCTGCGGACACGCAGGAAGTCCTCGGGGCGCGAGATGCGGTGATCACAGGTGCTCAGGCGGTAGCCGGTGTGGGCCGCCACCGAGTCGATCCACACCTCCGCGTCCGCCTGCTTCAGCGGGCCAGCCGCCCAGGGAACCTCGGCATCACGGGTCTGCGTCGACTGCAGGTAGGCGTGGCTCGTCACGATCGCATAGTGGAGCACCCGGATGTCCGCGTCGTGCGCGAGAAGGTGATCCACCAGGGCGGACCGCACCGCAGGCACCATGCTGCCCAGCGGGTAGCCGAGATAGTGGAGCAGGGTCCGGTCGACCACGTGCTCCCAGAACGTCGACGTGCGCGCGAGGATGCGTCCCGGGAGCTGCAGGGCATGCCACTCCTCGGCGGTCAGCAGGCCGTTCCACATCATCTGCCCCGAGCGGTCCCGCGTCGCCCGGGCGTCCGGGGTCAGGATCAGGGGGTTGTAGCCCCACAGCACGCTCGTGCAAGCGCCCGACGAGTCCGGGTCGATGGCGCCGTCATCGGTCACGCAGCGGTAGCGAACGTAGGCGTCCGGAACGCGCATGCCCAGCTCCGGGTGATCCACGTACCCGTTGCTCCACACGCCGAGAAGCCGGGCCATGTCGCTCCGCTCGCTGCCGAGCGGCGGGCGTCCGAGCAGCATCAGGAACAGCGCCTCGGCCCGGTCCTCCGCCGTCGCGAAACGGCGCGTGAACACGGGGTGGGCGCTCACCGCCGCCGCGAACGTGTCGTAGCTCACCTCGCCGCGATGCAGGCGCCCCACGAGCGCGTCCGCATCATAGATGCGCTCCACGTTCACGACCTCGACGTTGTAGCGCAGGGTATCTGCCCACCTCCGCTGGTTCACGAACACGAAATTCTCGCTCTCGATCATCCCCCGGGCCACGTCGTCCCACCGCTCGTCAACACACTCCCGCCGAATGTCCGAGAGCGAAGGCAGCACCCCCGTGAGGTCGGCGGCCAGCCGCCGGCACGCCTCCGACGTGCGCACCGGCGCCGTCTCGATCCCCACACCCCACGTGTGCGGGCAGAGCGCCCGGTTCACCGGATTGGTGAAGCCCTGCGCATCGCAGAACGAACGACACGCGGCACCGCACGCAGGCTCCGCATCCGCCAGGGCGGCGGGTTCAGCATCCCACATCGGCCCGAGGGACGAGAGCGACACCGGCTCCTGCCCCGCCATGCGAATCCCCGGACCGCTCGCCGGATCCACGGGATCGAAGCCCGGGCTCTCGCTGCAGCCGTACAGCAGCATGACCGCAAGACCCGACAGAAGCAGGAGTCGGACAGGCCCGGAAAGGGCGCGATCGCGCCCGTCACCGGAGAGGAGGGGAGTCATGGTGTTGTCGCACATGCTCTCACACGGATTGTTGAAAAAGAAACGCCCCTTGAGAGACAGTATCGGGGCGGACGGGCCGACAGGCAAGGACAAAAGTGTGGGCGCAACGAAACCGGCCTCCTTCAACGGCCTCAGAACGAGACCTCGAGCCCCAGCGCCATACGCGAACGCATCGCGTTGACGTGGGCGTGGCGCCGGATGTCCACGCCCGCCGCCGTGTCGCTCACGCGCTGCAGCCACACCCGCGACCAGGTCAGGCCCACGTCCGCGCGAAGCGCCAGACGAGACGCCAGCCGGTAGCGCGCGCCGACCTGCGGACCCGCCACCACCCCCAGCCGCGGGCCGCTCCACACCGAGCTGCCCTGATCCTCGAGCTCGTCGATCCGATCCCGCAGATCGTCCCCCGGAAAGAGCGTCACCAGCCCGCCCCGAACCCCGGCGACCACCGTCACCGGACCCAGCGGCGCGATCCGGTACTCCGCCAGACCCATCCACTCCACCAGAGTGCCATACGTCCGGCGCCCGTCCCCGTCATCCTCGCGCAGCACCCAGTTGCCCCGATGAAGCACGCTCCCGCCCCAGGCAAACCCGCGATCCGCACCCGAGGTGATCCCGATCGCCACGTCCGGACGCAACGGCCCCGCAAAGTCGTACCGCGGACGCGTGCGCAGCGGCCCGATCTCCGTCCGCTGACGCTCGCTGCCCGATTCCAGATACAGGCCCGTCTCCAGCGAGAGCGACAGGGAACGTCCACCCTCCTCCTCCGCGTGCGCGATCCCCGACCACGCGAGGAACACCACCAGCACGAGGGGCACCCCCGACACGAAACGCCTCACCGAACCCTGTCTCTCGATCATCGCCGTCAAGCCTCCTCGCCCCCGGACCGGGGCCACACGACGCGCAGCACCCGGAGTTCACCAGGATGATGCGCCGATTCGAAGCCGATCCGCGCGGCCTGCACGGCAGGCGCCGCAGGGCGACCATACGCCGCCGCAGGAGCATCCCGCAAGCGCCACGTCCCGACCCGCAGACACGAGCCCGGAGCAGGGCAGAGGGCCCCGCTCCCCGCCCGGCCCGACGCGCAGCGACACTGCCCGGCGCCGCCGCAGGCTTGCGCGGGAGGGAAGTGTGCGCCATGCTGACGCCCGAGCGCTGCGGTGGACCCGGTGCCGCGCCCGCCCTGACGCGCCGGCCCGGATTGGAAGAGGGGAAGCAGGAACGACAGCCGCCGCCACACGCTCCGACCGGGGCGCTCCCGCAGCCCCCGGAACACAACCCCCCGCACCGCACACCACGCGGAACCGGGACCCCAGAAAGGAGGCCATGTCCATGTCCATCCACCACCGACTCCCCACGCTGCTGGCCTGCACGGCCCTCATCATCACGATGGCCGCCTGCGGGAGTGACAGCACCTCCTCCGTGACCGTCACCCCCGGAGAGGGCGACCGCCAGGAATTCGACGACGAGGGCGTCGTCGTCGCCGGCCAGGGCAGCGACGACTTCATCGTCCGCGGCGAACCCGGAAACCGCTGCATCGACATCGGCGACGCCTGCGTCGCGCTCGATGGCGTCCGCGAACGCTACTGCGACGAACCCGGCGCCGTCGTCGATGTCGTCGTCGTCGACGGTGAGGTCGTCGGCGGCGTCTGCTACCCCCCACCGAGCGACGAAGACCCCGATCTCCTCGAACCCGACGAGAACGGCGACTGGGCCGTCCCCCGAAACCGGAACGGCGGCGTGCTCCTCTTCCCCGAAGACACCGACGGCATCATCCTCGAAGGCGACATCGTCCTCGAGGGCCAGCGAACCACCCTCTACGGAAACGGCCGCGACCGTACCATCCTCGACGGCGATCTCCTCATCCGCGCCAACAACTCCCGCGTGCGCGGACTCACCGTCCTCGGGGACGTCATCATCGAGAACTTCGCCAACAACGTCGGACTCTCCTACGTCGACATCCACGGTGACCTCGTCGTCCGGGGCAACAACGGAACACTCATCCGCGTGACCGTCCTCGGCGACGCCACCCTCGCCGGAAACGACATCGAATTCCTCGCCAGCCGCGTCGCCGGTACCTTCTCCCCGGACGGACGAGCCACCGCCTGCGACGACAGCTGGTCCATTCTCCTCGAGGACGCCGACGACCAAACGCACGCGAACGACGAGAGCGCCGCCCAGGGCGATGAAGGCACCGGCCCCGCCGACGACACCCAGGCAGCCTCCGAAGAAGGCGACGAGGAGGGCGCCACCGAGGACGGAGCGTTCGAACGCCCGACCTACAGCCTCGATGAACCCCTCGAGTGCTGAGCACCGCACCGTTCCACCGGATCGGTTGATCGAAGTGAACGGATGTGCAGTATTGGATCGGGGCCACCCCGCCGATCCACCATGCACGCCGAACTCCACTGCCACTCCCACTACAGCTTCCTCGAAGGGGCTTCCTCCCCGGAAGCCCTCGCCCAGCGCGCCGCGACCCTCGGCTACGAGGCCCTCGCCCTGACCGACCGCGGAGGCGTCTACGGCATGGTCCGGTTCAGCCGGGCCGCCCGCGAGGCCGGGGTCCGCCCCATCGCCGGCGCCCTCGTCGAGCTCGACGAACCCGGCAGCGGGGAGAGCGTCATCCTCCTGGCGCGCGGCGCCGACGGGTGGCGCGAGCTGTGCGCCCTGCTGACCGCCGCCCACGCCCCCTGGGCGAAGGGCCTCGCCGCCGTTCCCGCCGAGGCGGTGGCCGCCCTGTCCCCCGAGGTCTGCGTGCTCATCGGCCACGAGGAGAGCCGGCTCGCACGGCGGGTGGACGCCGGGGATCGTGAGGGCGCCGAAGCAGAGGTGCGCTGGTGGCGCGAACGCCTGCACCCGCGACAGCTCGCGCTGGCCCTCGCCACCCACGGGACGCCGGTCGAGGAGCGCCGGTGCCGACAACTCGCCTCCCTCGCCGACGCGACGCGGGTCCCCCCGGTGGCCACCCAGGGGGCGCTCTACGCCGAGCCCGGGGACCGCATGCTGCAGGACGTGATGACCGCCATCCGACTGGGGCGCCCCCTCGCCGAGCTCGGCGAGGCCCTCCGCCCCAGCGACGCGTGGTGCCTGCGCTCCCCCCGCCACCTCGCCCGTGCCCACGCCCGCTGGCCCCACGCCCTCGAACACGCCCGGCGCCTCGCGGCACAGTGCGAGGACCCGATGCCCTCGCTGCGCCACCACCTCCCCGACCTCCGCGGCCCCGCCGGGGAATCCCCCGACACGCTCCTGCGCGACCGCGTCCGGGCAGGCGTCGCCTGGCGCTACGGCACCCCCTCCGAGCGCGTCCTCGCCCAGGTCGAGCACGAGCTCGGCGTCATCCGGCGCCTCGGCTTCGCCGGCTACTTCCTCGTCGTCGACGACATCATGCAGTTCTGCACCCGCGAGGGCATCCTCGCCCAGGGCCGCGGCTCGGCGGCCAACTCCGTCGTCTGCTACGTCCTCGGCATCACCAACGTGGACCCGGTCTCCCTCGACCTCCTCTTCGAGCGCTTCCTCTCCGAGGAACGCCCCGAGTACCCCGACATCGACGTCGACATCGCCTCCGACGAACGCGAACGCGTCCTCCAGTACGTCTACCGACGCCACGGCCACGACCACACGGCCATGGTCTGCAACGTCATCACCTTCCGCCGTCGCCTCGCCGTGCGCGAGACCGCCCGCGCCCTCGGCTTCCGCGAGGAGGAGCTCGCCCGCATCGCCCGCGCCATCGGCCGCCGGTCCCCCGAAGACCTCGTCGACGCCCTCGACGAGGCCGGCGTCGCCGGGGAGCGCGACGCCCCCCTGCTGCGCACCCTCGCCTGGTGCGCCGCACGCCTCGAGCACGCCCCGAGACACCTCGCCATCCACCCCGGCGGCATGATCATCAGCGCCCGACCCCTCACCGACCTCGTCCCCGTCGAACCCGCCACCATGGCCGGCCGAACCGTCATCCAGTGGGACAAGGACGACGCCGAGGCCGCCGGCCTCTGCAAGATCGACCTCCTCGGCCTCGGCATGCTCCAGGTCATCCAGAACGCCGTCGCCCTCCTCGAACACAGCCGCGGAGAATCCCTCGATCCCGCCACCTTCGCCTGCGACGACCCCGAGGTCTACGACATGCTCTGCCGCGCCGACACCGTCGGCGTCTTCCAGGTCGAGAGCCGCGCGCAGATGAACTCCCTGCCCCGCCTGCGCCCCCGACGCTTCTACGACCTCGTCGTCCAGGTCGCCATCATCCGCCCCGGCCCCATCCAGGGCGAGATGGTCCACCCCTACATCCGCCGCCGCAACGGCGAGGAGCCCGTCACCTACCTCCACCCCGCCCTCCAGCCCATCCTCGAGCGCACCCTCGGCGTGCCCCTCTTCCAGGAGCAGGGCATGCGCATCGCCGTCCACGCCGCCGGCCTCAGCCCCGGCGAGGCCGATCAGCTCCGCCGCGCCATGGGCAGCAAGCGCTCCCGCGACCGCATGGACACCCTCTCCCGACGCCTCATCGAGGGCATGGCCCGAAACGGCATCCCCCGCGACGTCGCCGAGCGCATCTTCCGACAGCTCGCCGCCTTCGCCGACTACGGCTTCCCCGAAAGCCACGCCGCCTCCTTCGCCCTCATCGTCTACCTCTCCGCCTGGCTCAAGCTCCGGCGCGCCCCCGAATTCCTCTGCGCCCTCCTCAACGCCCAGCCCATGGGCTTCTACAGCCCCGACACCCTCATCCGCGACGCCCGCCGCCACGGCGTCGTCGTCCGCCCCCTGTGCGCCGCCCGAAGCGCCTACGACTGCACCCTCGAACCCCTCGAGGACGGCGACGACCCCGCCGCCGGCCCCGCCGCCGTCCGCATCGGCCTGCGCTTCCTGCGCGCCGTCGGCCCCGCCGCCCGCGAACCCCTCGAGACCGCCCGCGCCCACCGCCCCTTCCACGGCCTCGTCGACTTCGCCCTGCGCAGCGGACTCGCCCCCGCCGCCCTCGAACAGGCCGCCCTCACCGGCGCCTTCGACACCTGGGGACTCCGCCGACGCGACGCCGCCTGGCAGATCCGCGCCATCCGGAACACCTGGTCCCCCCTCGCCCCCCACACCCCCACCCCCGTCCCCACCCTCCCCCTCCTCCCCCGCGAGGACGCCGTCGCCGCCGAGTTCGCCGCCACCGGACTCAGCGTCCACCACCACGCCCTCGAGATCCTCCCCCCCGACGTCCGCCGACGCTTCCGACCCATCGCCTCCCTCGCCAACCTCCCCCACGGCAGCCCCGCCGTCGTCCTCGGCCTCGTCACCTGCCGACAGAGCCCCCAGACCGCCCGCGGCTTCGTCTTCCTCACCCTCGAAGACCCCTCCGGCATGCTCAACGTCGTCGTCCCCCCCGACGTCTTCGACCAGCACCGACACCTCCTGCGCAACGCTCCCTTCGTCGTCCTCGGCGGGACCGTCGAACACGTCCGCCCCCCAGGGGGGACCTCCGCCCTCGCCCCCGACCTCCCCACCCCCCCACAGGACTCCACCCACCCTGCGCCGCCCGTCGTCACCAACGCCGCCAACCTCCGCGTCGCCTGGGCGCGCGCCGCCCATCCCGGATCCACACCCCCCGACCCCGCTCGACGCCTCGCCCGCAGCTTTCACTGAGCGCCCTCGCGTCTCTCCAGCCCCGCACAAGAGGTTGATTCCCCATGGGCAGGGTGCTATAGGCCCGCCTCCCGCGCGCGCCGCCCGGCGTGTGCACGACCCCTCCGACCCACGGACAACCTCCTTGCTCGGCCCTCGAACGCCGGGCATTTCCCGAAAGGAGAACCACGACATGGCCAAGCCCCGCATCTACGAGACCACCTGGATCCTCAAGCCCGACGTCACCGAAGAAGACAAGGCGAAGGTCCTCGAGCGCGTCACCGGCATCCTCACCGAGGCCGGCGGTGAGATCCGCCGCCAGGACGAGTGGGGACGCCGCCGGCTTGCCTACCCGATCGACAAGCAGAACCACGGCATCTACATCTACCTGCGGTACGTCGCCCCCGGCGAGGTCATCCAGGAGATCGAGCGCCGCCTGCGGCTCATGGACGCCGTCCTCAAGTTCCTCACCGTGAAGCTCGAGGAGGAACGAGACATCGTCTTCGGCGCCGAAGGAGCCTACGTCCCCAGCGAGTCCGAGGAGGACGAGGACGACGAGGACGACGAGGACGACGACGACTAGGAACGCACCCCAACGTGCATGAATGCCACCGGACGGCCCCGTGCCGACCGGTCCCCGATGGAGCAGGGCCATGGAAATCATCCTCACCGAAGACGTGCCGAACCTCGGCAGCATGGGCGACCTCGTGAAGGTCAAGCCCGGGTACGGACGCAACTACCTCATCCCCCGCGGATTCGCCGTGCTCGCCACCCGCGGCAACCGGCGCCACCTCGACCACGTCATGCGACAGATCGAGGACCGCAAGGCCAAGCTCCGCGTCGGCGCCGAGGCCAAGGCCGGAGCCCTGCGGGACACCGCCATCACCATCGCACGGCAGGCCGGCGACGACGACCGACTCTTCGGCTCCGTCACCAACCGTGACATCGAGGCCGCCCTCGAAGCCCTCGGACACCCGATCGAGCGCCGCCGAATCCTCGTCAAGGAGCCCATCAAGACCCTCGGGATCTACCACATCCCCCTGAAGCTCCACGCCGACGTCACCGTCAACCTGCCCGTCTGGGTCTGCGCCCTCTGAGCGGAAGCCACCGCCCATCCCCGCAGCCCACCCCGACACCAGCACCTCGCCCCGCACCCGCGGGAGCCACGGGTGGCCCCATGAACCAGGCGCCGCGCAACGGACTCCAGACCGCTGCCGCGGCGCTTGTCGTTGCCGGCGCGCTCGCGCTCCTCGCCGCGCTCCTCCTCCCCCACCCGTACGCCCCCGCCTTCCACCCCACCAACGAGAGCCTCCGGCTCTACCAGGCTGCCACCCTCGAAGCCGGTCAGGGCGCCGACGTCGCCCCCGTCTTCGATCTCGTCGCACCCCAGTGGCGCGAGCGTGGCACACCCCCCAACATCGACGTCGCCGTCCGCGACGACCGATGGCTCCTCGACAAGGCCCCCGGGATCACCCTCCTCACGATCCCCGTCCTGCGCTCCCTCCGCATCGCCGGCCTGCAGGTCGAACACAACGCCCTCCTGCGATGGCTCGCCCTCCTGCTGTGCGCCATCCCGTCGATCCTCGCCGCCCTCGCCCTCGCGCGCGCCACCGCCGACCCCGAGCACACCCCCCTCGGCACGCTCCCGCTCGCCGTCCTCACCCTGCTCGCGACCCCCTGGGCCCTCTACGCCACCCGCCTCTTCGGCCACGCCGCCGCCACCGCCTTCCTGGTGCTCGGCACCGTCCTCCTCCTCGGACGGGGCCCCCGCCAGCACCACGCGCGCGACGAAGCGCCCACTCCCACAGACGGCCGCCCGCGTACCGACGCCCTTCGGGAGATCGGCCGCGGCCTCGGCGCGGGTCTCCTCGTGGGCCTCGCCACCCTCGTCGAGACCCCCGTCGCCCTCGCCGCGATCCTGCTCACCCTCATCGCCGCGCTCACCCCCTCGCTGCGGCGACGCGCCATCGGGCTCGTCCTCGGCGGCGCCCTGTGCGCCGTCGCTCTGGCCGCGTGGAACCACACCCTCTTCGGCAGCTCCCTCACCTTCGGCTACGCGTTCAAGTGGCACACCGGGCACCTCGCCATCCACGAAGCGGGTGCCTTCGGCTTCCGGTGGCCCTCCACCGAAGCGCTCGCCGGACTCTTCGTGTCGCCACACCGGGGCGTTCTCCATCTCGCACCCTGGATTGCCCTCGGCCTCGTCGGCGTCGTCGTCGCCGCGTTCGACCGCCGACTCCCCGGCCCGTGGCGGGTCGTGCTGCCCGCCATGGGCATCGGGTACGCCCTGTGGATCGCCGGGTTCGTGGACTGGGAGGCCGGGTGGTCGGCCGGGTCACGACACCTGCTCCCGGCCCTGCCGTTTCTCGCAGCCGGAGCGTGGCGACTGCCCGACGTGCTCGATCGCAGCGCTCCGGCGGCCGGGGTGATCGCCCGATCGGCCCTCGTCGGCGCCGCGCTCGGTGCCGCCGTGCTCGTGCTCTCCGTCTCCGCGACCACCATCTACTACCCGGAGGATGTGGCGTACCCGATCGCCCGACTGTCGGCCCGCGCGTGGGCGCTCGTCGGTCCGTATCCGATCCTCGGGGTCGAGGGCGCTGCCGCCGGCCTGGTCCTGCGCGGGCTGGTCGGCATCGGGGTGCTGGGCATGGCAGGCGGCATCACGCTGGGGATGCTGCAGCGTTTCGGCGATCGACTGGCCGCCACGGCCCTCCTGGTTCTCATGCTCGCCGGCGGCGCAGCCGGCGCCTGGTCGAACCACGCCTGGCGCTCCACCGGGCCGGCAGCCCCCCTGAGCGCCGAGGAGGTCCGCGCCATCCGCGCCGGCATGGAGCTGCGGCTCGAGGAGCGCGGACCGCGGGAGCGGACCCTGGAGCTGCCGCTGCCGAACCCCGGGCCGCTCGCGCCCTGAGTTACGACCCGGGTCGGTTCAGCCCGGCTTGCGTCCCACCGCGATCAGGCTCAGGCCGCTCCAGGGCCACGCGCGGTCGACCCGGCGGGCCACGGGCATCAGGGTGTTGAGGATCTTGAGCTGCACGCGGGAGAAGTGCCGCCGACGCAGCAGCCGGCCGTTGAGCCACCACCCGGGGACCGAGAGCCGATTGAAGTCGTGCAGCTCCTCGACCTCGAAGCCCGCGCCGACCATCGACCGCCGAAGCCTCTCCTCCGTGTAGCGCTCCCGGTGATCGAGGACCTCGTCGAGCGTGCCGTAGAGCGACGGGTGCTGGGGCACGAGAACGATCGCCCGCCCGCCCGGCTCCAGCGCGCGGTGGAGGTGGGCGAGCGCCGCCGCGTCGTCGGCCACATGCTCGAGCACGTTCACCATGATGGCCGTGTCGAACTGCCCCTCCAGCCCGTCGAAGTCCTCCGCCCGGCCGGCGTCGATGCGCCGGACGTCGAGGTAGGGCTTCCCCGTCGCGAAGGACCGCAGGAAGTGCAGGTAGTGGGGGTTGATGTCCGAGGCGAGGTAGCGCGAGCGGGGAATGAAGTGGTTGGTGAGGGTGCCGATGCCCGCGCCGATCTCCAGCACCCGATCCCCGATCCAGGGCCGGAGCTGGGCCGCCATCCACTCGTTGAACCGGTGGGCATGCTCCATGTCCGACAGGATGTGGGAGCCGTACTCGTCCTCCCGGTACAGGTCGTCGACGACCTTGAAGTGGACCATGGCGCCGAGGGCGAGCACCCCGTCCTTCGCCCGGATCTTCTTTCCCTCCTGGAACGACCGCGGCATGTAGCGGATCGGCACCTCGAAGATGCGGGCCCGTCGCTTGGCGAGCTTCGCCGCCAGCTCGATCTCGATGCGGAAGTCGTCGCTGCGCAGGGGGATGGACTGAAGGAGGGGCGTTCGGACCGCCTTGTAGCACGTCTCGACGTCGGTCAGGTCGAGGTCCGTGGCGAGGTTGGACAGGAAGGTGAGCGTGCGGTTGATCAGGGTGTGCCGGAACATCAGCGCCCGCCGATACTCGGCGCTCAGGTAGCGCGACCCGAAGACCGCGTCCGCGCCCTCGCGGACGAACGGCACCATGACCCGCGCGAGATCGTCCGGGTGGTACTCGAGATCCGCGTCGTGGATCACGGTCACGTCCCCGGTGGCCGCGGCAATTCCCGTGCGCACCGCCCCGCCCTTGCCCCGGTTGTGCGGGTGTGCCAGCACCTGCACGCGCGCATCGCGCTCGGCCACGCGGCGGACCACCGCGAGGCTGGCGTCGGTGCTGCAGTCGTCCACGACGATCACCTGCAGGGATCGGATGAGGGGATCCCGCAGGCACAGCAACCGATCGAGGCTCGCCTCCACGTAGTGCTGTTCGTTGTAGACCGGAACAATTACGCTCAGCGACAGGGCCTGATCGGCGGGCTCGGCCCCGCGCACGGAGCGCAGGGCGGCAGAGGCGCGGGACGCAGACATGCAGCAGCACCGGGAAAGCATGGAGGAGACCGACGCGGGCCCTCCCGGGGCGCCGCGAACCTCCGCCTCCTACCCCAGGCGGACGTCCGCTGTCATCCTCGCCCTCGTGGGCGTGCTCGTCGTGAGCGCGCTCCCCCTGCGCTATCCGGATGGCGTGCACATGGCCACCGAGGCCATCCGCGTCTACGCGGCGATGGCGCTGGCCGAGACCGGCCAGACCTGCGTGAACCCGCTCTTCGATCGCTTCTATCCGGGCTGGGAGCAGGCGGGCTTCCTCCCGAACATCGATGCCGCCGTGCGGGACGGGTGCTACCTCCTCGACAAGGCCCCGCTGATGAGCTGGCTCGCGGTGCCGGTCGCCTGGGTCTTCGCCACCGCCGGGGCCGGGGAACACTACCCGGCCCTGACCCTCACGCTGGTCCTGCTGCTCGTCACCCTGCCCGTCCTGCTCGGACTGCTGATCCTGCGCAGGGTCGTGCTCGCCCGGGGCCTCCTCTCCGCCCCGAGCCTCGACCTGTCCCTCGTGCTGCTGCTCGTGGCCTCGCCGTTCCTCGCCAACATGGGCCTCTTCCTGAGTCACGCCCTCGTCGGGGTCGTCGTGCTCACCGGGCTCGGCCTGTCCCTCGGCTGGCCCCGGCGGATGCGCGATGCCGAACCCGGTGCGGCACGACCTGTTGCGGAGAGTGAGGTCCGAAAGACGCCCGGGCCGGCAGAGACACCCTCCGGACCCTGGCGGGCCCCGTTCCTCGGCGGCCTCGCCCTCGGCTGCGCCGTGCTGCTCGAGTACCCGTCCGCCTTCTTCGTGGTGGCGACGGGGCTCGCCCTCCTCGCCGACCCCGAAGGACGCCGCAGGGTGCTCCCGTGGATCGCCGGCGGCATCGGCCCGCTGATCGCCCTGCTCGTCTGGAACACCCTCGTGTTCGGCGGGCCCCTCGAGCTGTCCTACGCCCACAAGGCCCACACCCCCCATCAGGAGATCATCGCGGAAGGGTTCTTCGGCCTGTCCGCCCTCCGCCCGGAGGTGCTGTGGGGGCTGACCTTCGGGGCCAGCCGCGGCCTCTTCTTTCACGCGCCGTGGGCGATCGTCGCCTTCGCGATGGTGCTGCATGTGGCGCGCGATCCCGCCGCCACCCTGCGCTGGCGCATCGCCATCCCCCTCACCGTGGTCGGCTACGCCCTGATGATCGCCACCTTCACCGACTGGGAGGCCGGCCAGGTCTCGGTGGGCCCACGCCACCTCGTCGTGCTCCTCCCGCTCCTCGCCTTCGTCCTCGCGCGAGGGCTCGGCAGCGCGGCCCTGCCGCGCGGGCTCCATGCCGCCGTCCTCGCGTTCCTCCTCGCCGCAGGCCTCCACGGCGCGCTGCTCAACGTCACCGCAGCGAACGTCTTCGCCCACATGCCCGATGGCCTCGCCAACCCCATCTTCGAGGTCATCGTGCCCGTGCTCCTCGAGGCGGGACCGAACCCCACCGTGCTCGGGGGCTGGTTCCCCCCGGCGCTCGGCCACGCGCTGCAGCTCGTCCTCGCGATCGGCCTGCTTCTGCTCGCGTGGACGAGGGCATGTGCCGGGCGTCACGCGGCAGGACCGCTGGCCGGGCTCGGCGTTGTTGGCGCCATCCTGCTGCTGGCCCTCGCCGTGACCCCGCAGAGCAGCGGCCCCGACGCGGAGATTTCCGTCCTGCGCCACCGTCAGCAGATCCACGACCTGCGCGGCCATCCGGAACTCGCCACCGAGTACCGCCGTCTGATACAGATCCGACGGGCGGAGCGGGAGGGAAGGCCGAACCCCCCGACCAGGCCCGTCCAGGAGTGAGCCCGATGCTGTCCGTCGTGATCCCGGTGTTCAACGAGGAAGACTCGATCGCCCCCCTCTCCGGGGAGCTCGTCGAGGCCCTCGAGGCCCAGAACCTCCCCTGGGAAGTGCTCTTCGTGGACGATGGCAGCACCGACGCCACCCCGCAGCGCATCGATGACCAGTGCCACCGCGATCCGCGCTTTCGCGGGATCGTCCTGCGCCGCAACTTCGGCAAGGCCAGCGCCCTCGAGACCGGCTTCGCCGCCGCCCGGGGCGAGCTCCTCGTCACCATGGACGGCGACCTCCAGGATGACCCCGCCGACATTCCCGCGCTCCTCCGGCCCATCCTCGACGACGAGGCGGACCTCGTCTCCGGCTGGAAGCATCCCCGCAGGGACCCCCTCTCCAAGACCCTGCCGTCGCGCCTCTACAACGCCACCGCACGCGTGCTCACCGGCCTGCCCCTGCACGACATGAACTGCGGCCTCAAGGCCTACCGGCGAGAGGTGGTCGACGAGCTGATCCTCTACGGGGACATGCACCGCTACATCCCCGTCCTCGCCGACGGCGCAGGCTTCATCGTCTCCGAGGTCAGGACCAACCACCGGCCCCGCAGGTTCGGACGCAGCAAATACAGCGCCGGCCGGTTCGTCCGTGGCCTCCTCGACCTCATGACCGTCCTCTTCATCACCCGGTACCGGCGCAGGCCCCTCCACCTGATCGGCATCGGCGCACTCCTGCTCGCCGTCCTCGGCGTCGCCGTCCTCGCCTGGCTCAGCGTGCTCTGGATCCAGGGCCACGCCATCGGCGGACGCCCCCTCCTCAGCCTCGGCGTGCTCCTGCTCGTCATCTCCGTCCAGGTGCTCTCCTTCGGCCTGCTGGCGGAACTCATGACCTGGCACTACCATCGCAAGGGCACCCGCGTGCCCGTCCGGCGCCGGCACGGCTTCGACGGCGCGGCCACCGCGCCGGAGACACGGGCCGCCGCTCCCCGCGCCCCCGCGACGGCCCCGGAAGAGGTCTCGGATACTCCCCCCGCAAGAGAGTCCCCCCCATGAGCCTGCGACGAACCGCCGAGGAGGTCGTGCCCAAGCTGGCCCGCTACCGCCTCGCCTACAGCGGCATCGGCAAGCCCCCCGCGCCGCTCAACCTCACGCTCTCCATCACCTACAAGTGCAACTCGCGCTGCCAGAGCTGCGACATCTGGAAGATCTATCCCGCCGAGAAGGAGCGCCTCAAGGACGAGCTCACCCTCGACGAGATCGAACGCATCTTCCGCACCGTCGGCCAGGTCTACTTCTTCAACATCTCCGGCGGTGAACCCTTCCTGCGCCGCGACATCGTCGACATCGTCCGGCTCGCCTGCGAACACCTCCGCCCCGGCGTCGTCCACATCCCCACCAACGCCCTCAACCCCGAACGCGTCACCCGCCTCACCGAGGAGATCCTCGTCGGCATGCGCCAGTGGGGACCCGACGGCGTGAAGCTGACCCTCAAGCCCTCCTTCGACGGCGTCGGCGAACGGCACGACGTCGTCCGCGGGGTCGCCGGCAACTGGCAGAAGCTCGTGCGGACCCTCGGCCTCCTGCGCGACCTCCGGCAGCGCCACGACCACCTCCGCGTGGGCGTCGGCACCGTCATCTCCACCATGAACATCCACGAGCTGCCGCAGATCATCGCCCAGGCCCGCGCCTTCGACGTGGACACCTACATCTCCGAGGTCGCCGAGGAACGCGAGGAGATGCGCAACCTCGGCAGCGGCATCACCCCGACCCACCAGGCGTACGACCGCGGTATCCAGCCGTTTCGCGACGAGACCTTCGAACGCCTCAAGTCCGCGCGCGGCATGGAGCTCCTCACCCAGGGCATGCGCCACGAGTACTACGACATCACCCGGCGCTGGCTCCGCGACCGCACCCAGGTCATCCCCTGCTACGCCGGACTCTCCAACGCCCACATCTCCCCCTACGGAGAGCTGTGGCCCTGCGCGATCCTCGCCGACAGCAAGAGCCTCGGCAACCTCAAGGAGGTCGACTACGACTTCTGGCGACTGTGGCACTCCGAACGCGCCGCCGAAGTGCGCGCCTCCATCCGCCGCCGCGAGTGCGACTGCCCGCTCGCCAACCAGGCCTACGGCAACATGCTCCTCTCCCCACGGTCCATGGCCCGCGTGGCGGGGACCGTCGCCCGCGCACGCTTCGAGGCCCTGCGCGAGCGCGTCCGCGGCGCGGCACCGGCCGCGCCGCCCGCTGCCACCGCTGCCGATGCCGCCGAGTAGTCCTCGTCACGGCGTGCGGCACGCGCGTCGGCGTCAGCGAAGGAGAGGGTGATCCGTGCGCGTCGCCCTCGTCGGCCCGGCCTGGCCCCACCGCGGCGGCATCGCCCACCACACCGCCGCCCTCGCCCGCGCCCTCGTGGACGCCGGACACGATGCCCACGTCCTCGGCTATCGCCGGCTCTATCCGGAGCGGTTCTTCCCGGGAGTCTCGCAGTTCGAGCGCGTGCGGCCCGCCTGGGCCGTGCACGCCGAACGCCTCGCCGACCCGCTGCGCCCGGACCGGAACCTGCGCCTCGCCGCGCGCATCCGCGCGCTCGGGCCCGATGCCGTGGCCTTCCAGTGGTGGCACCCGTTCTTCGCCCTGTGCGCCTTGAGCGCGCTGGGGGCCGGGCGCGCGGCCGGGGCCCGGACGACGCTCCTCGTGCACAACGTCCGCCCCCACGAGGGCGTCCCGTTGGCGGGGCCGCTCGTCGAGGCCGCCGGGCGGCTCGCCGATGGCGTGGTGGTGCAGTCGGCCGCCGAGCGCGACCGTCTGCCCCGCACGCTCCGCTCTCACGCGGTCGTGGTGCACCACCCGCCCTACGCACAGTTCACGGGCGAGGCCGCTCCCACGCCGGCGGCGGGTCGACCCGGCGGCGGGGCGGACGGGGCGCTTCGGCTGCTCTTCTTCGGCCTGATCCGGCCGTACAAGGGGCTCGACGACCTGCTGGAGGCCGTGGCGCTGGCGCGGGCCCGCGGTTCCGCGGTGGAGCTCGTGGTGCGCGGCGAGTGCTACGGCGAAGAGGCGGCGCTGCGCGCCCGGGTGGCGCGGCCGGACCTGCGGGGCGCGGTGGACCTGCGCACCGGGTACGTGCCGGAGCCGGAGGTGGCGGGGCTGTTCGCGGCGGCGGATGCGGTGGCGCTTCCGTACCGCGAGGCGACGGGGAGTGGGGTGGCGGCGCTGGCGCTGGCGTTCGGCCGGCCGGTGGTGGGGACGCGGGTGCCGGGTCTGACGGAGGTGGTGGGGGAGGGGGGCGGGGGATTCCTGTCCCCCGTCGGGGACGCCGCGGCGCTGGCGGAGGTGCTGGAGCGGATGTGGCGGGTGCGCACGGGGCCCGCGGAGGGCTGGGCGGCGGTGGAGGCGCAGGCGCGTCGTGCGGCGGCTGGCCCGGGGTGGGGCGCGCTGGTGGAGGCGGTCACCCGGGGGAGCGGGACAGCACGAAGAAGAGGTGGCTGAAGACGGTGCGCACGGGGGGGGGCACGGGGCCGTCCTCGATGCGCGAGAGGACGCGCAGGGGGAGGGGGATGTTGTCGCCGCGGTAGATGTCCTCGATGGGGGCGGTCCAGCGGGTGTGGGGGTTCTCCTCGACGAGGCCGAGGTGCAGGCGCATGTCGCGGAAGCCGGGGGGGTCCGGCCACCAGGGCATGTCGAGGTAGCCGAGCGCGAGGGGTTCGAGGCCGGCGGCGCGGTGGGCGTCGCGGACGGTGTCGGGGAAGAACCAGTCGGTGTCGCCGTGGTTCCAGGGCACGCGGAAGAGGCGGTGGAGGAAGCGGTGCCAGGGGTAGCCCCAGTTGTGTCCGTTGCAGTGTACGGTGAGGACGAGGCGTGCGGAGCGGGCCATCTCGGCGAGGAGGGTGGGGCGATCGGGGGCGTCGCCGAGGGTGACGAAGTTCCAGGCGAGGTCGAAGGCGTGGTCGGCGGTCGGGAGGCGGGGCAGGTCGGGGGCGTGGAGGGTGTGGAGGCGGTGCTGGAGGTGGAGGCGGTGCCAGGCGTCGCGCGCGTGGGGGTCGGGGTCGTGGAGGGTGACGTCGGCGCCGGCGCGGGCGAGGGCGAGGGAGTAGAGGCCGCCCATCGCCTTGGCGCCGCGGGAGGGGATCTCGAGGGCGGAGGCGACGCCGTGCTGGTGGGCGATGCGGGTGAGGAGGCGGTCGAGGCGCAGGCGGTCGTAGGTGATGCCGGGCGGCTCGCGTTCGAGGACGGGTGTGTGGGTCATGGTCGTCGTGGGGGGAGTTCGCCGCGGCTGCGGTGCCACTGGGCGGTGTCGCGGAGCATGGCCTCGGGGTCGGTGTGGGTGGGCCGGTAGCCGAGGTGCTGGCGGGCGTGGTCGATGCGGAGGAAGCGGTCGGCGGTGAGGAGGTCGATCCGGTCGTGGGTGAGGGGGGGGTTCCAGTCGGGGTGAAGGCGGGCGAGGCCTTCGAGGGCGGAGGCGGCGGCGCGGGCGGCGGGGAGGGGGATGGGGAGGTGGGTGCGGGAGACGCCCATGACGCGGCCGGCGGCGCGCACGATGTCGCCGAGGGTGTGGGGCTCGCCGGAGGTGATGAAGAACGTCCGCCGGTCGGGGTGCAGTTGCGCGGTGTCGGCGTGGAGGGCGAGGCGGGTGGCCTGCACGACGTCGTCGACGTGGACGAGGGGTTTGCGGGCGAGGAGGGCCGGGCCGATGGCGGGGAAGAGGCCGCGGTGGACGAGTCGGAGGAGGGTGAGGAGCTCGGAGCGGGGTTTCCCGGGCCCGGCGATGACGCACGGGCGCAGGAGGAGGGCGTCGAGGCGGTGGTGGGCGATGCGGTCGAGGACGAGCTCTTCGGCGGCGCGTTTGGAGCGCTGGTAGGGGGTGCGGGGGTGGGAGGGGGTGGACTCGTCGAGCTCGGTGGCGGTGGGGGGGCCGACGGCGGCGGTGGAGGAGAGGGGGGCGAGGCGGGGGGGGGGGGGGGTGTGGCGGCGGATGGCGTCGAGGAGGTGGCGGGTGCCGTCGACGTTGACGGCCTGGAAGGCGCGTTCGGCGTCGGAGGCGCTGTCGAAGGTGCCCTGGACGGCGCAGGCGGCGTGGACGACGGCGTCGATGTCGGCGAGGGCTGGGGGCAGGGTCTCCGGGCGGGTGAGGTCGCCGGTGACGAGGTCGTCGAGGAGGGGGGCGACGGGTGCGGCGCGTTCGGGCGAGCGGACGAGTGCGCGGACGGTGTGTCCGGCGTCATGGAGGCCTGCGGCGAGGTGCTGACCGAGGAATCCGCTGGCGCCGGTGAGGAGGACGTGGGCCATGGAGAGGGGCGGCAGGGGGGGGCG
>REDH01000140.1 GCA_007693585.1 Deltaproteobacteria bacterium | reverse complement strand
CTCCGCCTCCGCCGCTGACCCCCCCATCCCCCGGCGTCCGGACCTCCGCACCCGCCGCGCCCTCCCCCCACCCGCCAACACGACATGACCGACCGCATCTGCATCATCGGCGCCGGCCCCTCCGGAATCACCGCCGCCCGCAACCTCCGCGCCGCCGGGCTCACCGACATCACCGTCCTCGATCGCGGCCACGCCGTGGGTGGCAACTGGGTGTTCGACGCCGACAGCGGCCACTCCAGCGTCTTCGAGACCACCCACATCATCTCCAGCAAACGCTTCAGCCAGTACGAGGAGTTCCCCCTCCCCGACGACGCCCCCGACTACCCGGACCATCAGACGCTCGCCCGGTACTTCCAGGACTACGCCCGCCACTTCGACCTCGAGCGGCACATCCGCTTCGGCCGCCTCGTCACCCGCTGCACCCTCCGCGACGACGGGCGCTGGACCGTCGCCTCCCGCCCGGACGCCGACCCCGACGCCGAGGAGGAGACCGAGACCTTCGATCGCCTCGTCGTCGCCAACGGCCACCACTGGAAGCCGCGCTGGCCGTCCTGGCCCGGCGCCTTCGACGGCGAGCTCCTCCACTCCCACCACTACAAGCGCGCCGAGCCCTTCCGCGACCAGCGTGTCCTGATCGTCGGCGGCGGCAACTCCGCCTGCGACTGCGCCGTGGAGACCGCCCGCGTCTCCGCCCGCACGGATCTCTCCTGGCGCCGCGGCTACTGGATCGTCCCCAAGTTCATGTTCGGCCAGCCCGGCGATGTCCTCTACAACCGCGTCGTCCAGCGCGCCTCCTGGGTCCCCCTCACGCTCCGCTACCGCGCGATGGAGCGCATGCTCCGCCTCGTCAACGGCCCCAACCGCCTCTACGGCCTCCCCGAACCCGACCATCGCTTCGGCGAGACCCACCCCACCGTCAACTCCGAGCTGCTCTACTTCCTGCGCCACGGCGCCATCCACCCGCGCCCGGACATCGCCCGCCTCGACGGCCACGACGTCCACTTCACCGACGGCACCACCGGCACCTACGACGCCATCATCGCCTGCACCGGCTACGAGATCAGCCACCCCTTCCTCGACCCCGAGCTCATCGACTACTCCACCGGCCCCGTCCCCCTCTACCGGAAGATGATCCACCCCACCCTGGACTCCATCGCCTTCGTCGGCCTCTTCCAGCCCATCGGGTGCATCTGGCCCCTCGCCGAGCTGCAGTCCAGGCTCCTCGCCCGGTGGTGGACCGGCCGCTGGTCCCCGCCCGCCGACCGCGAGACCGCCATCCGCGACGAACTCGCCAACCCCCACCTCCGCCAGCTCGACTCTCCCCGCCACACCATCACCGTCGACTACCCCACCTTCCGCCGCGAGCTGCTCGATGAGCTCGGTCGCGCCTGAGCCGCCCCCGCTGACGCGCGAACCCGCGAGGTCCCCATCCGGAATGCGGACCACCGATGCCGGCACACCTCGCGGCACCGACCCGCACCCGGCACCCGCCCCCATCCCGCTCCGCATCCGCCGGCACGCCGCCCCATCCCGCTCCGCGCACCGCGTGCGCGCCGCCCGCATCCCAGCTCACGGGGCCACCTCACCCCGGAGTCCAGGATGTCCGCCAGCGCCCACGCCCTCCCCAGCTTTCCACAGGACCTGCACGCCGTCGTCCAGGGCGGCACGCGCGGCCTCGGCCTCGCCTTCGTCGAGGCACTCCTGCGGCGTCCGGGCCAGGGGCGCGTTCACGCCACCGGCCGGCGGGCCACCGCGAGCCCGGAGCTCGCCCGCCTGCGGGAGGTACACGGCGACCGGCTCGTGCCCGTGGACCTCGACCTGCTCGACGAGCCCGGCCTCCACCGGGCCACCGCCCGGATCCGGGAGGACGCGCCGCGATTGCACCTGCTCCTCAACGTCTCCGGGGTCCTGCACGACGACCGGCGCGGGATGGCCCCCGAGAAGAAGCTCGAGCAGCTCCGCGCCACCCACGCCCTGCACGCCTTCGCCATCAACGCCCTCGGTCCCACCCTCGTCACCGCCGGACTCGCCGAGTCCTTCCGCCACGGGGAGCGGGCGGCCATCGCCAATCTCTCGGCGCGGGTCGGGAGCATCGGGGACAACGGGCTCGGTGGGTGGTACAGCTACCGCGCGACGAAGGCGGCCCAGAACCAGTTCACGCGCACGACGGCCATCGAGCTGCGCCGGCGGAGCCCGGAGACGGTGGTGGTGGCGCTGCACCCGGGGACGGTGGACACGGATCTCTCCGCGCCGTTCCAGCGCGGTGTGAAGCCGGAGAAGCTGTTCACGCCCGAGCGTGCGGCGCGGCAGCTCCTCGACGTGCTCGACGGGCTCACGCCGGCGGACAGCGGTGGGTTCTTCGCCTGGGACGGCGCGCCGATCCCATGGTAGGAAGGAGGCCCGCGCGCCGAACGTCCCGCTGCGCCCCAAGGCGACCTCGGGCCTCGGCCGTGTTTCCCCCCGTGTCCCCGAGGTATGCGGATGCCCCTGCGGCTCGCCGAGATCATCGTTCCCCCGGATGGCGCCGAGACTGCGGAGAAGCGGCTTGGGGAGCTCGACGCGGACGTTGTGGCCCGGGTATCGCTGGACGACGGACGGGTGCGGCTGGAGACCCTCTGCTCGGCGGACGAGACGGAGGCGATTCTCGACGCACTGGAGGACGAGTTCGGTGGGCACGAGGGTTTTCGCGTGGTGCTCGTCGCGGTGGAAGCCGTCCTCCCGCGCCCCACGCCCGTGTCCCCGGAGGAGACGGAGGACAAGGCCGACGAGGGCGAGGGCGAGGCGGAGGAAGAGGTTGCCGAGTCACAGGAGGAGGCCCGGCGGTCCACCCTGCGGGTCTATCGCGAGGAGGTCTACGGCACGCTGAACGACGCGGCGGCCTGGTCGGGGGTCTACGTCTCGACCCTGCTGCTGTCGACGACGGTGGCCGCGGCGGGGCTGATTCAGTCCTCCACCGCGGTCATCATCGGCGCGATGGTCATCGCTCCGCTGCTCGGTCCGAGCATGGCCCTCGCCCTCGGCACGACCCTGGGCGATCGCGCGCTCATCCTGCGCGCGCTCCGCACGAGCCTCGGTGGATTGGCGCTCGGTCTGATGCTGTCGATCGGCGTCGGTCTGCTGGTGGCGCCGGACCTCGGCGTCCCGGAGATCGCCATGCGCACGGAGGTCAGCCTCACGGACGTGGTGATCGCGCTGGCATCGGGCGCTGCGGGAGCGCTGGCCTTCACCACCGGCGCACCGGCGGCGCTGGTGGGGGTGATGGTGGCAGTGGCGCTGATGCCACCGCTGGTGGTGTTCGGGATGGTCCTTGCGACGGGAGATCTCCTCACGGCTTCCGGGGCCGGGCTGTTGCTCTTCACGAACGTCATCAGCGTGAATCTCGCGGCCACGATCGTGTTCCGGCTGCAGGGCCTGACCCCGCGGCAGTGGTGGCAGAGCGCGCAGGCCGGGCGGGTCACGGCCATCGCGACGGCGATCTGGGCCGTGCTGCTCGCAGGCCTGATCGCGCTCATCCTGATCGCGGGCCGCGGCTGAGCACCACGGAGCACCCCGATGGACGCAGAGGGTGATCGACCCCACCGTTCGGCACCGGCACGGGACTTGCTGGATACCGTGGCGAGATCCTCCGAGGTCGACGCTGGCCCCGAGCCGGCCGCAGGCCTCGCCCCTTCTTCCCTCCTGCACGGAGTCCGGCCATGGGTATCCTGAGCAAGCTGTTCGGCGGCGGAACGCCGAAGGTCCAGCCCACCTCCCTGAACGACGACAACTTCACCGAGGAGGTGCTCCAGCACCGGGGTGTGGTCCTGGTGGATGTCTGGAGCGACAACTGCCCGCCGTGCATGCAGCTCGAGCCGATCATCATGAATCTGGCGAACGAGTATGCCGGTCGTGCCAAGGTGGCGGAGATGCGCGCGGCCGGTGCGCCGCGCACCGCAGGCCGGCTTGGCGTCCGCGGCACACCGACGGTGCTGTACTTCCGCAACGGCGAGCTGGTGGACCGGGTGGTGGGCTTTCGGGGCAGCCTGTTTCACCGCCAGACGCTGGATCATCTGCTGGGCGAGGATGTTCCGGCGTGAGCGATCACGTTTCAACGCTCGCAACACGATGGTTCTCCTGACGGAACAGCTGTCGCTGAAGCAGTGGTTCCGGGTCTGCATGCCGCGGAGGGCGACACGCGGATCCGGCGCACCGGGCGGTGGGTACGCGGAGAAGAGAGCACGGTCTGCGTACCGGATGACGGAGGCCTGTCGCCGGTTGAGGATCGAGCGTCAGGCGAGTCCGATCTCCTTCAGGCGCTGGTGCAGGTACGCGCGTGCCGTGATCTCCGGATAGCGGGCCTCGCCGCCTGTGCGCGCGATGCAGCTGGCGAGCGGGGTGAGGTCGACGTCCGCGCGCGGGTGAACGAACATCGGCATCGAGAAGCGCCGCGAGCGGTCGTTCGACGGGTTCACCACCCGGTGGGTGGTGCTGCGCAGCAGGCCGTTCGTGAGCTGCTGGAGCATATCGCCGGAGTCGACGATGATCTGGCCGTCGAGGGCGTGGATGGGGAGCCAGGTGCCGTCGCGCTGCAGGAGTTCGAGGCCCTCGTCGGTGCTCTCGCACAGGAGGGTGATGAAGTTGATGTCCTCGTGGGCGCCTGCCCGGATGGCGGAAGGGTCGGCGTCGTCGGGGACCGGGGGGTAGTGGATGACGCGGAGGACGGTGTCGCCGCCGCGGGCGTGTCCGGGGAGCAGACCGGGATCCTCCCCGATGTACGTGCTGCAGGCCTCCAGCAGGTGCATGGCGCATGCGTCGAGCTGCCGGTAGAGGCCGTGGAGGGTGGGTCGGAAGTCGGGGACGTCGTCATCGGGCCAGAGGTTGGCGGGCATGTCGGGGCCGCGGCCTTCCTCGCGGCCCACGTGCCAGAACTCCTTGAGGTCTGCGGCGGTGCTGCCCCTGGCGTGCTCACGGCCGAAGCTGGTGTATCCGCGCTGTCCGCGCAGGGCGAGGTCCTCGTACCGGCGCTTGGTGTCCTCGGGCAGCAGGAAGAACTGCTCGGCCCGCGCGTACGCATCGCGGATGAGGGTCTGGTCGACGCCGTGGTCGGTGAGTGCGAAGAAGCCGATGTCCCGCAGGGCGTCCCCGACGGTCTGGATGAACTCGGCGCGCTGGGCCTCGGTGCCGTGGCGGAAGTCGTCGAGGGAGACGACGGGGATGGTCTGCGTCCTGCTCATGGGTACATCAGGGGGTGCGGGGGGATGCCGGGTCGGCGGCCTTCCGCGTGGCGCGCGCGGGGGCCGGCGTGTCGGAGCGGGAGCATACCCGTGGCGGCTCCCGGTGCAAGCAGGGTCCCCCGTGCCGGGCGCGTGGTGAGGACAGGGAACTGGGGCGGGTCAGTTGCCCCAGCCGAAGGGTCCGCCGTCGTCGGCGTGGAGGCCGGCGAGGTCCGCGGGGGAGAGTTCCCCTCCTCCATCGCCGCGGCCGACGTAGCCGCAGGTGTTGCATGCGCGCTGTCCGATCCCGTCATCGGAAGGCAGGCGGGCGGTGTCGGCGCTGCCGCAGGCGACGCAGTCCTCGCTGGCGTTGAGGCGCCGGGCCCGACGTCTGGTCACCAGGCCGCGCAGCCAGAAGAAGATGTCACGCAGCAGGGCGCCGACGAGGGGACTGCTCATCTCAGACGCCTCCGGCGTAGATGAACTCGTGGACCTGGGGGACGGTTTTCGCGCGGGTGCGGAGGTCGTCGGGAGTTCCGAAGGCGATGATGACCCCGCGGTAGAGCATGGCGACGCGGTGGCTGATGCGGAAGGTCGAGGCCATGTCGTGGCTGACGACGAGGGCGGTGAGGTCGAAGGTTTCCTGGGCCTCGACGATCATGTCGTTGACGTAGGCGGTCATGACGGGGTCGAGGCCGGTGGTGGGTTCGTCGAAGATCATGATGTCGGGCTCGGCGACGATGGCGCGGGCGAGGCCGATGCGCTTCCGCTGGCCGCCGGAGACCTCGCCGGGCATGCGCCGGGCGAGGTCGGCGATGTGGAGCTTTTCCATGACCTGCTCGGCACGTTCGCGGATGGCGCGGGCGGACATGGAGCGGCCGGGCTGTTCGCGCAGGGGGAACTCGCAGTTCTCCAGGACGGTCATGGAGTCGAACAGGGCGGCGCTCTGGAAGAGCATGCCGAGCCGGCGGCGGAAGAGGATGAGCTCGCGCCCGTCGAGGTCGCGCATCTCGCGGCCGAGCACCCGGACGGAGCCGCGGTCGGCCTTCATGAGGCCGAGGATATGCTTCATCATGACGGACTTGCCGGAGCCGGAACCGCCGATGAGGGTGGTGATCTGTCGGGGCTGGACGTGGAAGTTGACCCCGCGGAGGACGTGGTTGGGTCCGAAGGCCTTGTGCACGTCGCGGATGGCGACGACCGGGTCGGTCTCGGGGGCCGGGAGATCGTCGAAGGACATGGCCCAGCGGCGTGCGGCGCGGAGCTCGGGGCTGTCGTCGCCCGGGTCGTCGGGCGCGGGCTGTTCGGGCGCGGCAGTTTCGGCGTCGGGCGTGTCGGTTCTGGCGGCGGTGGGCGCGGGAGACGCGGTGGAGTCCTGTGTGGCGCTCGAGGGCTCGGCGGCGTGTGCGGAGGTCCCGGGTGGGGATTCGGGCTGGGCGGAGGTGGCATCGTCGAGTCGGCTGTCGGCGCTTTCGACGAACTCGCGGACCTCGGTCTGGCGGGTCTGTCGGGCTTCGTCGGGGGTGCCGCGGAAGGAGATGCCCTGGTCGTGGATCATGGCCATGGAGTCGGCGAGGCGGAAGGCGCTGGCCATGTCGTGGCTGATGATGACGGAGGTGATGTCGAAGTTGCGGCGTGCGTCGATGAGCATGTCGTCGACGAATTCGATCATGACGGGGTCGAGGCCTGTGGTGGGTTCGTCGAAGAGGACGACCTCGGGGTTGGTGATGAGTGCGCGGGCGAGGGAGACGCGCTTCTTCATGCCGCCGGAGAGTTCGGCGGGTCGGAGGGTGGCGGCGTTGGGGAGCTGCAGGGTGTCGAGGAGTTCGCGGACGAGGCGGCGGATTTCGCGCCGGGGCATGCGGGTGTTTTCGGAGAGGGGGAAGGCGATGTTCTCCTCGACGGAGAGGGAGTCGATGAGGGCGTAGTTCTGGAAGAGGGTGGAGGTGCGCCTTCGGAGGACCATGAGCTCGTGGCGGGAGCAGGAGCGTGTGTCGGTGCCGAAGAGCCGCACTTCGCCGTCGTCGGGGAGCATGAGTCCGTTCATCATGCGGAGGAGGACGGACTTTCCGGAGCCCGAGCGTCCCATGATGACGGTGGTCTGTCCGGCGAGGATGTCGAGGCTGACGTTCTCGAAGAGGACGGTGTCGCCGAAGCGCTTGGAGACGTTCCGCAGGGAGATGATGGGTTCGTCGGGGCGATCCCAGCGGGGGACGTCGGGCGCGAGGAGGTTTCGGCGTTCGCCGGTGGATGTGGCGGGAGCGGTCAGGGTGGGGCCGGGGGTCGGGGTTCGGGGGGGCGCAGGTGCTGGGGCGCGGCTGGTGCGGCGCGGCGTCGGCGCTGGTGCGTTGCATAGCGCATCGAGTGCGGAAGGTCACGCCGGGGGCGGTGGTGTTCGGGCGCTGCGGTCGGGCGCCGCGGCGCGTCAGGCGTCGGGGTTGCCGGGCGGGATCCGGGGGCACACCCGGCAGGGGAGCTGGCGGTCGGGGGGAGCGCTGGCGCGGAGTTCGGTCGAACCAGCGAGGTGGTCATGGGGACGGAGCGGGAGGAGCGGATTCGGGCGCGGGGTCGGGCGCTCATGGAGGGGATGGACACGCGGGGGCCGTCGGTGTTCGGGCGGGACTTCTGGCAGGGGAAGATGATGGACTGGTCGATGCGCGACGAGTCCTTCAAGGTGGAGATGTTCCGCTTCGTGGATGTGTTTCCGGTGCTTCGGGACAGCGAGGCGGTGGCGCGGCATGTGCAGGAGTACTTCTGTCGTCCGGGTCAGGACTTTCCGGCGTGGATCCAGCTCGGGCTGAAGTCGGTGCAGCCGGGTTCGCTGGTGGCTCGTACGGCGGCGTCGCAGATCGAGAAGAACATCCGGGCGATGGCGTCGACGTTCGTGGCCGGGGAGGATGCGCGTGCTGCGCTGCCCGTGCTGGAGCGGATTCGGCGGAAGGGCCGTCTGGCGTTCACGGTGGACCTGCTCGGCGAGGCGACGGTGAGCGAGGCGGAGGCGGAGGCGTATGCGCGTCGGTACGCGGAGCTGATCGGGACGCTGAGCGAGGCGGCGGCGGGGTGGCGGGAGGACGCGCTGCTGGATCGGGATGACCGGGGTCCGATCCCGCGGGTGAACGTGTCGCTGAAGGTGACGAGCCTGTATTCGCAGATCGATCCGGTGGATCCCGAAGGGTCGATCGCGGCGCTGAAGCGTCGGCTGATGCCGCTGTACGAGGAGGCGCGTGCGCGGGGGGTGTTCCTGAACATCGACATGGAGAGCCATGCGGTGAAGGATCTGACGCTGGCGCTGTTCCGGTCGTTGCTGGAGGAGCCTTCGTTGCGGGACTACGCGCACGCGGGCATCGTGCTGCAGGCGTATCTTCGGGACGCTGAGGAGGACGCGCAGTCCCTGGTGCGGTGGTGCCGGGCACGGGAGCGGGAGGTCACGGTGCGGCTGGTGAAGGGAGCGTACTGGGACTACGAGACGATCCATGCTCAGCAGCAGGGGTGGCCGATCCCGGTGCATCAGGAGAAGTGGATGTCGGACGCGTCGTTCGAGCGGGTGTCGCGGCTGCTGCTCGAGGGGGGGCCGCACGTGCGGCTGGCGCTCGGCAGCCACAACGTGCGGTCGATCGCTGCGGCGATGGTGGATGCGGAGGAGCTTGGCGTGGCGCGGGCGGCGTTGGAGTTTCAGGCGTTGTTCGGGATGGCGGATCCGCTGAAGCGGGCGCTGGTGGAGGACGGCCGACGGGTGCGGGAGTATGTGCCGGTGGGGGAGCTGGTGCCGGGGATGGCGTATCTGGTGCGGCGGTTGCTGGAGAACACGTCGAACGAGGGGTTCCTGCGGCAGAAGTTCGCGGAGGGTGCGGACGCCGAGGCGTTGCTGGCGGATCCGGCGGCGGGGCGGGACGGGGGGGCGGATCCGGTGGTGGAGACGGCGTTCGCGAACTGTCCGCACCGGGATTTCTCTCGGGCCGCGGCTCGGGAGGGGTTCCGGATGGCGCTGGAGGCGGTGCGGAATCAGCTCGGGCTGCACTACCCGCTCGGGATCGACGGTGCGCTGCGGGACACGCCGCGGCGCCTGGAGAGCCGCAATCCGGCGCGGGAGGAGGAGCTGGTGGGCACGAGCGCGTGCGCGGATGTGGGGGATGCGGAGGACGCGGTCCGAGGGGCCTGGGCTGCGTTTCCGGGGTGGAGGGACACGCCGGTGGCGGAGCGTGCGGCGCTGCTGCGGCGGGTGGCGGATCGGCTGGAGGAGCGCCGCGACGTGCTGAGTGCCTGGATGGTGCTGGAGGTGGGCAAGAGCTGGCGCGAGGCGGACGCGGACACGGCGGAGGCGATCGATTTCTGCCGGTACTACGCGGGGGAGGCGGAGCGGTGGATGGCGCCGGAGCGCCTGGGACGGCATCCCGGGGAGCTCAACCAGCTCTTCCGGCGGCCGCTGGGGGTGGGGGTGGTGATCGCGCCCTGGAACTTCCCGCTGGCGATCCTGACGGGAATGACGATGGCGGCGGTGGTCACGGGCAACTGTGTGGTGGTGAAGCCCGCGGAACAGAGCCCGGTGATCGCCGCACAGCTCATGCAGGTACTGGTGGAGGCGGGCTGCCCGGCGGGGGTCGTGCAGTACCTCCCCGGGGTGGGCGAGGAGGTGGGGGCGCACCTGGTGGCGCACCCGCGGACACGCTTCGTGGCGTTCACGGGGTCGCGGGAGGTGGGGCTGTCGATCCTGCTGCAGGCGAACACGATCGTCCCCGGGCAGCTCGGCCCGAAGCGCGTGATCTGCGAAATGGGCGGGAAGAACGCGATCATCGTCGACGACGACGCGGACCTCGACGAGGCGGTGGCGGCCGTGGTGCACTCGGCGTTCGGCTTCGCCGGGCAGAAGTGCTCGGCGTGCAGCCGGGTCATCGTGCTGGAGGGCGCGCGCGAGGCGTTCGTGCCCCGGCTGGTGGAGGCGGTGCGGAGCCTCGAGATCGGACCGCCGGAAGAGCCGGGGTACGCCCACGGTCCGGTGATCGACGCCGAGGCGGCGGCGAAGGTCCGGCGGTACCTGGAGATCGGGCGTGAGGAGGGGCGGCTGCTCGTGGAGCGCGAGGTGCCCGACGGCGGAAGCTTCGTCCCCTACGCCGTATTCGACGGGATCCGGAGCGAGCACCGGCTGGCCCGGGAGGAGATCTTCGGGCCGGTGCTGGCGGTGATGGACGCCCGGAGCTTCGACGAGGCGCTGGAGATCGCCAACGGGACAGCGTTCGCCCTCACCGGCGGCGTCATCTCGCGCTCCCCCGTGAACATCGAGAAGGCGCGCCACGGGTTCGAGGTGGGCAACCTCTACATCAACCGGGGCTGCACCGGAGCCCTCGTGTACCGGCAGCCCTTCGGCGGCTTCCGGTTCAGCGGGCTCGGCATCAAGGCGGGCGGACCCGGCTATCTCGCCCAGTTCGTCGAGGAACGCGCGATCAGCGAGCTCACCCTGCGGCGCGGATTCGCTCCGGAGGACTGACGGGCGGCGAGCACGCCGATCGGGACCGATCGGGAATGGCGGCGAACGCGATCGTGGTTAGCTTGCCGGTCAGCGTTGACGGCGGGGACCACTCTGGTAGCGTCCCCGCGGCCCGAAACCTTCGGCACGAAACGCAACGCCCCCGGTACGACGCCTCCCCCCCTCGACCCCTTCCGACCAGGAAAGGCCGATGAACAACGGACAGAACAACAACTTCCCGCCCTACTCCGGCGGGCCCGCCCCGCAGCAGCAGCCGCCCTACGGCGCCCCGTCCGACCCCTACGCCGCCCAGCGCGTCGCCGCCGGCACCTGGAACCGCCAGGCAGGTCCCGCCGCCGCCAGGCCCCTGGACGCTGCCGACCAGAACCGGTTCATCACCAAGGTCTTCGGCTGGATGACCATGGGACTCGGCCTCACGGCGTTCGTCGCCTGGTTCACGGCGCACTCCGAGGCCATGATCAACCTGATCTTCGGGACGCCCGGCCTCGTCATGTTCCTCTTCATCGCCCAGCTCGGCATGGTCTTCGGCCTGAGCTGGGGAATCCGGAAGCTGAGCGTCGGCGTGGCCACCGGCATGTTCCTGCTCTACTCCGCCATGATGGGGCTCACCCTCGCCTCCATCTTCCTCGTCTACACGATGGGATCCATCGCCGCGACGTTCGCCGTCACCACCGGCACCTTCGGGTTCATGTTCGTGTGGGGATGGGTCACGAAGAAGGACCTCACGAAGATCGGCTCCATCGCCTTCATGGCGCTCATCGGTATCATCCTCGCCAGCTTCGCCAACTTCTTCCTGCGCTCCGAAGGGCTCTACTGGATCATCACCTACGCGGGTGTCCTCATCTTCGTCGCCCTCATCGCCTACGACGCGCAGAAGCTGAAGCAGCTCAACGCCTACGGCGACAGCGGCGAGGTCCAGCAGAAGAACGCCATCCTCGGCGCGCTCACCCTCTACCTCGACTTCATCAACCTCTTCATCTTCCTCCTCCGCATCCTCGGCGACCGCCGCTGAAGCCCGCCGCGCGTCACCGGCACGAACCGACGCCCCCGGAGCACGCTCCGGGGGCGTCGCCGTCTTGACACCCTCGCACGGATGAACTAATCAAGCGATTGATTCGTTTCTCGCCCTCCCGGTACCCATGGCCCGTCCCACCCAACACGACAGCGAACGCACCCGCGCACGCATCGTCGACGCGGCGGTTCTCTCGTTCTCCGCCGAAGGATTCAGCGCGATGACCACCCGGCGGCTGGCCGAGGCTGCCGAGGTCAACGTCGCCACGCTCAGCTACCACTTCGGCAGCAAGGAGGGCGTGTACCGCGCCTGCGTGGACGCGGTGTACACGCGCCTCACCGACCGCGCCGTGGACCTGTTGCCGACCCTGATGGAGGCGACCCCCGAGGTCATGATGCGGGCGATCTATCGGCTGGCGCGCGAAGAGCAGGCGGGGGTCCGGCTGCTGCTGCGCGAGGTCCTCGACCATGGCCGGCTGACGGCCACGACGGAGGAAGCGCACTTCCTTCCGGGCATCGAACAGTACGCGGGCATGCTCGACCACCTTCCGGCGGCGCTCCGCCCCGACAGTCCCACCCACGCCCGCCTCGCGGTGGTGAGCGTGGGCTTTCTCGTGAGTCGTTTCGCGACGATGGACGAGGACTCCCTCCAGCACGCGCTCGGTGTTCCCGACCGGGCGGATGTCGAAGACGCTGTGGTCCGGGCACTGACCCGAACCGCCCTTTCCCTCGTGAGGTCCCCATGAAGCTTCCCCTGACACACCCCCCGGCCGGCGCCTCCTTCGAGCTCGGCGAAGAGATCACGCCCGAGCAGCGCGCCTTCCTCGACGAGCACGGGTTCGTCCGCTTTCGCGGCTTCCTCTCGATGGACGAGGTCCAGATGATCCGCGACGAGCTCGAGCGGATCGCGGAGGAGTGGATCGCGGAGGACCGCGAGTTCGTGAACGGCATCCCGATCAAGTACGGCGAGGACGAGAACGGGAAGAAGTTCGTGAACCGCTACGCGTTCACCTCGCTCTTCTCGGAGAAGCTGCACGCGCTCCTGAGCGAGCCGCGGTTCGAGACGGTGCGTCGCATCTGCGGGGACGACTTCCGCCTGGGACACGAGGAGAAGGACGGGGTGGTGGTGAACAACTACCTCAACGTGCCGGGGTCCAACTACACGAAGCTGGGGTGGCACGTGGACTCCCTTCGCGACGTCTTCTACGGAAAGCTGCCGCAGCCCATGTGGAACGTGGGCATCTACCTGGACGACTCCTATCGCGACAAGGGTGCGCTGCGGCTCATTCCCGGCACGCACAAGCAGAGCCTGATGGGCGTGTTCTTCGGCAAGCGGCACTTCATGGATCACGAGACGGATCCGCGGGAGTACATCGTGGAGGCGGACGCCGGTGACCTGACGCTGCACGACGGCCGGATGTGGCACCGGGTGGGGCAGAGCCCGCTGACCGGCGAGGCGAGCCGGCGTCGGACGATGTACATGCCGTTCATCAACGGCCCGGTCGAGAAGAAGGACGAAGCCGCGAAGACCCCCTTCTACCATCGGTTCTCGCGCAAGATCCGCTGACGTTCATCGCCGCGCGGGGGGCCTCCGGTCCCCCTTCAGCGCCTTCCCGATGATGCCCGTCCACCGCTGCAGCGGTGGACGGGCAGGGGCGCTCCAGTGCATCTCCCTCCGGTCATTCTCCCGAAGGGTCCGGACACTGCACCGCCGCCCGCGAGGGCCGTAGGCGTTCACGTGTGCCGGGCGCCCAGGATGTGCGGCGAGGGCTGGAGGCTGCTCGACGCGCGGGGCGTGTGTCACCTCGGGGCGCGCGCTCCTCGCGACTAGAGCGGCAGCACGTTGATGTCCCGGGTGTTCTCGCGGACGCCATCCCCGCCGCGGGCGGCGTTGCTGCAGCCGCTGGGGCGTGCTCCGCCTTCGCCGCCGGGGTTCACGCTGTAGAGGACGCCGCTGACGCGGACGTTGGAGCCGGAGATGCCCCAGATGCCGACGGAGGGTCCGCCGACGCCACCGGCGCCGCAGCCTCCACGGCCTCCGTTGCCGCCGTCGCCGCCACGTCCGCCGACGCCGCCGATCTCCTCACCGGGGAAGCCGGATCCGGTGCCGTTGCCGCCGTTGCCGCCGGCTCCGCCGAGTCCGCCGTCGCCCCCCCGGCCTGCAGCACCGCCGGTTCCGCCGCCTTCGACGTCGAAGCGCACGTTGAACAGTCCGACGTTGGAGCCGCGGACGATCATCCCGACGGACGCTCCGCCGGCGCTTCCGGCGGTACCGGGTGCGCCCCCGGCGCCTCCACCGCCGCCGCCGCCGCCCCCGCCGCCGAAGCCGTCGCGGGTTCCGCAGCGATGTCCGCCCCCGCCGCCGCCCCCGCCGCCGCCCCCGCCGCTTCCGCCGGCCGTGCCGTTCGATCCGGTGGGCGGGATCCACTCGAAGTTCTCGTTGAAGGAGCCGGCGCCGGAGGCGCCCGCTGCGTCTCCACCGATCGATCCGGCGCATCCGTTCTGCCCGGCGCCGCCGGCCTCCGCACGGCGGCGCACGGAGCAGAGCCAGTTGCTGTCGTTTCGGCGTCCGCCGATGCCCCCGCGTCCGCAGGATGGCGTATTGACTGTGGAGTTGGCGCCGGGGTCGCCGTCGTTGCCCCGGCGTCCCCCGTTTCCGCCGCGGGCGCCGAGCGGGCTCCCGCCGCTGGCGCCGGTGCTGCCCTCGTTTCCGGAGCTGCCGTCATCGCCGCGCTGTCCGGTGCTTCCCGCCTCGCCGTTCTCGCCGGCGAGGCCGTTGGCGCCGCGTCCGACGCTCACGTTGCTGTTGCGGAGCAGGAAGTGGTCGGATGAGTTGTGCACGAGGATACCGAAGACCGATGCGCCTGGCGTGGACGGCGAGCGGGCCTCGAAGTTGATGCGATCGATGGTCACGGGTCCGGTGAGGTTGAACGCTTCGACGGCGTGGCGGGAGTTGCTCTGGTACAGGGCCGGTGCGCCATCGCGACGGCTGAAGTCGCTGTTCCATCCGCTGTAGACGGAGACGCCGCTGGCGAGCTGGAGGGGTCCTCCCTCGTAGTTTCCGGTGGCCACGACGACAGTGGGGCGCCCCATCTGGACGGCGCGGTTGATGCCGAACTGGATCGAGCCGCAGGGCTGGTCGATGGTGCCGCAGCCCGGCTGGTCGGACGTGGCGGGGCGCACGAACACGGCGCGGTCGACGTCGGCGCCGGGGACGCCGTCGCAGTTGAGGTCGAGCTGGAAGTTGTCGGTGGGGGTCTCGGTGGGCTGGCAGGTGGCGAAGCTCACGTTGTCCCCGTAGACGGTTCCCACCTCGTTCGTGGCGAACGCGCGGAAGTGGTAGGTGGTCTCGGCGCCGAGCCCGTCGATCTCGGTGGCGAAGGCGGTGGGCTCGAGGAGGCCGCCGAGGTTCACGCAGGATCCGCTGGTGGTGGTGGGGTTGGCGCTGGTTCCCCAGCACAGGCCGTGGTTGGTGAGGTTGGGGTTGCCGAGCCCGACGACCTCTCCGCGGATGATGGCGGTGGTGGAGCCCCGGTCGAAGTGGCTGCTGGTGAGCACCTCGGGGAGATTCCAGGTGGTGAAGGGCACGTCGTCGCCCCAGATGCGGCCGGCGCTGTTCTCGGCGTAGGCGCGCATCCGGTAGGTGGTGCCGGGCACGAGCCCCGAGAGGGGATGGGTGAACGCTCCGGGCTGGCTGACGCTGCCGAGGTCGACACACGTTCCGGAGGGCAGGGGTTCGGTGCCCCAGCAGAAGCCATGGGTGAAGGCCGCGGGGTTCCCGGTGGCGACGATCCGTCCTTCGAGGGTGGCTCCGGCGGACGACAGGGCGTTGACGCCGATGGAGTCCACGAGCGGTGTGGCGGCGGCGACGAACTGCACGGTGTCGCCGTAGACGCGGCCCGCGCTGTTCACGGCGTAGGCGGCGACGTGGTAGGTCTGTCCGGCGGTGAGCAGGCCGGCGGCGGGTGCCGTGAACTCCCCTGTGGAGGAGCGCGCTCCGAGCGTGGAGCAGAAGACATCGGTCTGACCGGCGCGCGGGTTCGGATTGGGGCCATGGCAGAACCCGTGCTCGTTGGTGAGGGGGTTGCCCGGGTTGAGCATGGAGCCGCGGAAGGTGGCGCTCGTCTGGCTGACGGCGGCGGGGGCGTTGGTCGCGACCACGGGGAGCGAGAAGGTCTGGAAGACCTGGTCGGAGGCGTAGGTGCGGGTTCCGCTCCGGGTGACGAAGTAGCGGAAGTAGTAGGTGGTTCCGGGGGTGAGTCCTTCGACGGGCCGGTTGTAGGGTCCGGCGCTGGGCGGAGCGGAGGGGAAGGTAACGCAGCTGTCGTCGGGTTCGGCGTTGATGCCGTAGCAGAACCCGTGTCCGTCGGGGGCCGGGTTGCCGAGGGTGGAGATGGAGCCGTTGAGCTGCGCGCTGGTGGCGGTGACGGAGCTGGCGGCGAGGGTCTGGATGCTGCCGTCGACGGTGCGGGTGCGGAAGCTGACGACGTCGCCGTAGACGATGTCCTGGCCGTTCCGGGCGAAGGCGCGGACATTGTAGGTGGTGTTTTCGGCGAGGGGGTTGACGAACTGGCTGAAATCGCCGGTCATGGCGACCTCCCCGCGCGAGATGCAGGTGCTGCCGCTGCTGTCTCCCTGGGAGGGGAGCGAGGCGGTGCCGTAGCAGAATCCGTGGTCGCTGGGGTCGGGGTTGCCGAGGGCGACGATGCTTCCGTTGAGGTTGGCGCTGGTCTGACCGATGTTGGTGGCCCCGGTGGTGATGACGATGGGCAGCGCGTTGGTGGTGAAGGTCCGGTTCTGCCCGTAGACGGTGCCGGCGGCGTTCGTGGCGTAGGCGCGCACGTGGTAGGTCGTGCCCTGGCTCAGGCCGCTGTCGGTCTGGGAGAAGGCCCCTGGGACCTCGCGGGAGCCGATGGGGAAGCAGGTGGAGCCCGGGTCGAAGAGCGCCGGGTTTTCGACGGTGCTCCGGCAGATGCCGACGGTGACGGGAGTGGGGTTCCCGGTCACGGTGAGGTTGCCCTCGAGGAGGGCGCTGGTGCGGGTGACGTTGCGGGCCACGCTGGTCTCGACGAGGGGGAGCTGGCGCGGGATCAGGGTCCGGCTCTCCCCGTACCGGTAACCTGCGGAGTTTCGGGCGTAGGCGCGGATGCGGTACGTCCGCCCGGGGGTGAGGTCGTCGAGGGTGTAGCGGAAGATGATGAGGCCGGAGGGGATCCCGAGGTTGACGCAATTGACGCCGGGCAGGTTCCACTCGGGTTCGGGCTGGATGATCTCCTCGGCCCAGCAGAAGCCGTGTTCGGTGGCGGAGGGGGTGCCGAGGTTCTCGAGCTCGCCCCGAAGCTGAGCGGAGTTGGTGGTGAGATCCTCGAACTGGAGGGTGCGGACCCGGGGGCCGTCCGGGGTGATGAAGGTGCGGGTGTCGCCGTAGGCGGTGCCTTCGGCGTTGGTGGCGTAGGCCACGTAGAAGTACTGTCGGCCCGGGTTGAGGCCGGAGAACTGGGAGTTGAACAGTCCCGTGCTGCCGACGGGTCCGCGGGTGCTGCAGTCGATGTTGGACACGAGATTGACGGGCAGGGTCTCGCCGAAGCACAGCCCGTGCTGGCTGGCCGACGGCGTACCCGTGCTGGTGATCTCGCCGCCGACGCGGACGCTGTTGGCGGTGAGCATGCTCACCACGTCGGTGACCACGGACGGTCGCGTGCGGGCGCGGCAGGAGCCGGTGGCCTCGCTGCCGACGAACACCTGGCCTTCGGGGCAGCGGCAGCCGCCGCTGTCGCAGATCCGTCCGCCGGTGCATTCGTTGCCGCAGTCGCCGCAGTGGAACACGCTGGTCCGCGTGTTCGTCTCGCACCCGGTCTCCGGTCGCCCGTCGCAGCTCCGGTACCCCGTGGCGCACGAGAGGATGCGGCACTCTCCGCCCAGGCACTCGCCCTGCGCGTTGGAGAGGGAGCACACGTTGCCGCAGGCGCCGCAGTTGTTGACGCTGTTGGCGGTGTTGGTCTCGCACCCGGTGTTCGGGTTGCCGTCGCAGTTGCGCCACGTGCCTTCGCAGCTGCTCAGGAAGCACTGTCCGGCGAAGCAGCCGCCCACGGCGTTCGGGAAATCGCACCCGCGCCCGCAGGCCCCACAGTTCTCGGGATCGTCGAAGAGGCGTGTCTCGCAGCCCGTGTCCAGGTCGCTGTCACAGCTCGCGAAGCCGGAGTTGCAGGAGTCGAAGGAACACTCCCCGCCGGTGCAGCGCCCGGAGGCGTTCGGCCAGCTGCAGGCGATGCCGCAGCCGCCGCAGTTCTCCGGATCGGTATTGAGCGAGGCCTCGCACCCGTCCAGCGGGTTCTCGTTGCAGTTCTCGAAGCCGGGGAAGCACGCGGCGATGGTGCACTCCCCCTCGACACACTCGGTCATGGCGTTGGGGCGGCCGCAGGGCCGATCACAGCGGCCGCAGTGGGCGAGGCTGGTGTCGGTGTCGGTCTCGCAGCCCGTGCTCTCCTGGCCATCGCAGCTGGCCAGCGGGGCCTCGCATGCCACGACGTTGCGGCACGAGCCGTCAATGCAGATGCCGGGCTGCCCATCGACGACGCAGGCGTTGCCGCAGCTCCCGCAGTGGTCATCGTCGGCGCGCAGGTTCGTCTCGCACCCGGTGGCGTCATCCCCGTCGCACGAGGCGAACCCCTCCTCGCACGCCTCGATGAAGCACCGGGCGCTGAGGCACCCCGACTCGGCGACGTTGGGGCCGCCGCACACGTTGCCGCAGGCCCCGCAATTGCGGGCATCCCGCGTGAGGTCGAAGCCGCTGTCCACGACGCCGTCGCAGTTCGTGTCCAGACCGTCGCACAGCTCGGGCATCCCCGGGTTCACGTCGGGGTTGTTGTCGTCGCAGTCCTGCGGGCCGACGCAACCGGGGCCGACGCCGAAGCCGTCCCCGTCCCGGTCGATGCAGTCGCAGATGCCCATCTCCGGCACGCACTGGTTGTAGGTGATGGTCTCGCCCCCCTCGTCCCGGAGGACCTCCGAGCACAGGTAGCCCACGGGGCAGTCCTCGGGCTCGACGCACGACACGGCGCAGTGCAGCCCGTCCTGCTGTTCCAGGCAGAGGTCTCCGAGGCCGCCGCAGTCCACGTCGGATGAGCACTCCCGGCAGAGCACCGGCGACACCGGCACACAGAGCTGCACGACATCCGCCCCGCCGCCCACAAGCGTCCGGCACTCCCACTCGCGACCGAGGGCGTCCGGCGGACACTCCTCCGTGCAGAACGACGTGCACACCCGCCCGATGTCCGTGTTGATGCACTGACCGTCCAGGCAGTCCGCGTCCCGCCCGCAGTCCGCGCCACGCTCACCGGCCGGGATCCCCTCGGTCCCCGACTCGATATCCTCCGTGGTCTCCGGCCGGTCGGTCGTGCTCGACGACGACACATCATCATGAATGATCGGCGGCGGCTCCGTGCTGACCGACGAGCTGGCCCCGTCCGCCGGAACGCACAGCCCCGCGACACACTGTTCTCCGGGGTCGCAGTCCGAGATGTGCGTGCACAGGCGCTCCCCGCTCCCGCCGCTGTCGTCGGAGCAGGCGGACAGCGACACGGACAGCAGGATCACGGCGCCGACGGACCAGAGGCCGGAGACGCGCTTCCATGGCAAGGCGGTCGAGTGCATTCGGTTCATCCGGTACACGGTGGAGGAGTGCCATCGGCAGCGCTGCCGCCGGTCCGGGGGCAGCCTGTTCCGGCTCGTCGGCACAGCGAGCTGCGCCGCACGTTCCTGACAGCCAGGGAGCATGACACGCATGGGAATCCGGAGCAACCGCATTCCCCTGTCGTCACGAGCCTGTCACGCCACCGGATGGCGCAGTGCGCCACGGCCCCGCGCTCCTGCGCCCGGCCCCGTGCACCCGCCCCTGTGCAATCGCCGAACGGTGCATACCCTTGGGCCGGCCGAGCATGACGCGCGCCCCCCGCGCGCTTCCCCCACCCGCACTCCACGGAGATCCCATGTCCCATGTCCTCCCCGTCACGGACGCCACCCTCGAAGCCGAGGTCCTGCAGAGCGAGATCCCCGTGCTGGTCGACTTCTTCGCCGACTGGTGCGGCCCCTGCAAGGCGCTCGCCCCCCTCATCGAGGAGATCGCCACCACCTACCGCGGCCGCCTCAAGGTCGTGAAGATCGACGTGGACCAGAACCCCGGCGCCGCCCAGGCCTTCCGCATCCAGTCCATGCCCACCCTGATGCTCATCCACGAGCAGCGCCTGCTCGAGCGCATCGTCGGCCTTGTCGACCGCAAGACCCTCCTCGAGAAGCTCGCCCCCCACGTCGGCAGCGGCTCCAGCGTCGAGCGCTGGGACATCCAGCGCGCCAAACTGGCCATCGAGTCGGGACTCGCCGTCCCCGTCGACCTGCGCGAGGCCGTGGACTACCAGCGGGCCCGACTGCCCGGAGCGATCAGCGCGCCGCCGGTCGACGACGGGGACCGCCTCGCGCCGCTCGAGGACAAGGGTCGCCGCTACCTCTTCTACGCCCGCACCGACGAGGGCGTCGACGAGGTCGCCGAGACCGCGGCCCAGGCGGGCTACCGGGCCGCCGTGCTCGCGGAGGGGCTGATCGGATGGGAGCTCGCCAGCGCCCCGGTCGAGAAGGGCTGAGCGCAGGGCGCGTCCGGGCCTGCAGAAGAACACGACGAGCGGCCGCCACCGCCGAGGCGCGCACGGCAGGTGCACTGAAGGAAGTCGACCCGTCCGGCCAGGCGCGGAGGGCCTGGCGCACCGGGCACCCGACAGTCCTCAGTCCCCGGCGCCCGACGACAGCTTGCGAATCACCGCCAGCGGCGCACCGCTGTCCACCGCCGCGCCCTCGTCGACGAGGAACCGGACCAGCGACCACTGGCCCACCCGCTCGAAACGCACGGGGTGGAAGAACTTCATCACTTCCACCAGCCCCAGGACGGACCCGGCCGCGATCGCCGCACCCTCCTCGAGGTACGGCGGCTCCTCCGGCGCCGGACGGCGATAGAACTGCCCCTCGATCGGCGAGCGAAGCAGCTCCTCCCCGGGCCCCAGCTCGGATTCCTCGGCGATGGCGACCCCCCCGCCCCCCACCGCTCCGACGTCGTCCATCGGGGCGAGGGCGAGGAGCGTCTCCCCGTACTCCACCGGCGTGTCCCGCGCGACCGTGACCAGCCGCTCCACGCGCCCGCCCACCTCGGCCGGCAGGACGACCGCGACCGCGCGACCGAGTACCCGGAGATGGCCGATCACGTCCGCGGCGACCACCACGCTGCCCGCGCGCACACACGGCGTGAACCGCCCCAGGCGCGGTGCTTGCACCTCCACACGCCCTTCCGACCTCACAGACACTCCGGCTTCCATCCGATCTTCCATGTTCACCGTTCCTCGGTCGGGTCCTGAAGGGCTTCAGCGCCCGGTGAGCAGCTGGAGGTCATGCAGCGACCAGATGCGGGGGTTCTTCACGCGCCGGACCCCACGACCCTGGTAGCACATCTCGATCATCGTCTCGAGGTACCCCCGCACTTCCGCGAGGTGGACGATCTCGTCCACGTCCATCCGCGAGGCCGCGCGGTAGGGATCCATGTCCGCCTCGATACGCGCCTCCACGTCCGCCATGCCCTTCTCGATGCGGGCTCGCTCCTCCGGGTCGTCGGTGGCGATGCGGAACTGGTCGTCGAGCCGGGTGTTGAACGCGCCGATGGCCAGCGTCCGGCCTTCCATCACCGCGAGCCGGGTCACCGGGGTCGCGAGCTGCAGCACGGGGTCGTACGGCAACCCGGCCATCGCGTAGTACCCCGCCCCGGACGCCTTGCGGAGCAGGACGGTGATCATCGGCGTCTCGTTCGTGCTGTTCGTGTAGATGAGCGACGAGCCATAGCCGAGAAGCCCCTGCTTCTCGGCCTCCACCCCGATGTCGAATCCGGAGATGTCCTGCAGCCACACGATCGGGATGCCATCGTCGTTGCACGCCCGACTGAACGCGGCAACCCGCGCCACGCCCTCGCGGTACAGGATGCCCCCGGCGCGCTTTCGCCCCGGATGGCCCGGGTGGTCGAACAGCCCCTGGTGGTTGATCACGAACCCGGCGTAGAGCCCGTTGATCCGCCCCACCCCGGTGATGATCTCCTCGCCCTGCCCGGGCAGGACCTCGAGGAAGAGGGCGTCGTCCACGAGCCGCGCCAGCACCTGCCGCGCATCGTACAGCTCCTGGGGCAGCGCCGGCAGCACGTCGGCGAGCTCCTCGTCCGGCCACGCCGCAGGCGCGGGCTCCGCCCCGTGCCGGTAGTACGGGGCCGCGCTCCCGCCGAGCAGCCCGATGGCCTCCCGGATGCGCTCGAGCGCCGCAGGATCATCGGGCACGCGCTCGTCCGCGCAGTTCGACAGGTGCACGTGAACGTCGGCCCCCCCGATGCCGAGGCTGCTCAGGTTCTGGCTCTTGGCCCCCTGGATCAGCGCCGCCCCGGCGATGACCATGTACGCCTGCTCCGTCATGATCACGCGGTCACTGATGATGGGCATGTACCCACCCCCGGCGATGCAGTCCCCGAACACCCCGGCCACCTGCGGCACCCCCGCCGCGCTCAGGCGGCTGTTCATCGTGAAGATGTGCCCGGCCCCCTTCTGCCCGGGGAACGTCCTGCCCTGCTCCGGAAGGAAGAGCCCGGAGCAGTCCACGAGGTAGATCACCGGAACCCGCAGCTTCAGCGCGATCTCCTGCGCCCGGATGATCTTCTCCGGCGTCCTCGGCCACCACGATCCCGACGCGACCGTGTTGTCGTTGGCGATGACGCAGCACCACAGCCCACTCACCCGCACGAAGGCGGTCACCACCCCCGCCGCAGGCGACGTCCGTGTGTTCGGCTCGTCCCCGAAGGCCTCCCCGTCGTTCACGAACGTCCCGACTGGGCGGATCGCCGACCCCGGGTCCGCGAGGGCCTCCACGCGCTCCCACACGGTCATCTTGCCCTTGCGCCGTGTGCGCTCCTGATAGCGCTCCCCCCACCCGCTGCGCACCGCCGCGCGGCGGGCGTCGAGCGCGTCGTCCAGCTCCTTCATCCGCGCACGGCTCTCGTCGGAGGTACGACCGACCGCGCCGAGGTCACTCCCGATCGGCTCCAGAATCACCTTCGCCATGTCACTGTCCTCCGCCGTCATTGGTCGCCCCGGCCGCCGCGAGCACCTCCGGGTGCTCGGCGAGGAAGGCGGTCGTGTACCCTCCCCTGCGGAAGGCCTCGCTGCCCAGAATCGCCCGGTGCAGCCCGATCGTCGTCGGCACCCCCTCCACCCGGAACGCCGCGAGGGCCTCCTCCATGGCGGCGATGGCCTCCGCCCGATCGGCGCCATGCACGATCAGCTTCCCGATCATCGAGTCGTAGTACGTGGGAATGCGGTAGCCCGAGCGGACATGCGAATCGAGCCGGATCCCGTCGCCCGTCGCCGGACCCGAGAAGGTCTCCACCGTCCCCGGCGCCGGACGGAACCCCGCCGCCGGATCCTCGGCGTTGATCCGGCACTCGATGGCATGCCCCTCCAGCTCCACCTCCTCCTGCCGGATCGTGAGGCGCTGGCCCGCGGCGATGCGAAGCTGCCACGCCACCAGATCGACCCCCGTGATCATCTCCGTCACCGGGTGCTCCACCTGGATGCGTGTGTTCATCTCCATGAAGTACAGCGCGCCATCCGCATCCATCAGGAACTCGATCGTCCCGGCGTTGCGATACCCGATCGCCCCCATCGCCCGCCGGATGCGCTCCCCCAGCTCGGCGCGGAGCTCGGCGCCGATCCCGTGTCCGGGCGCCTCCTCGAGCAGCTTCTGGTGGTTGCGCTGGATCGAGCACTCCCGCTCGCCGAGGTGGATCACGTTGCCCCAGTGGTCGGCCAGCACCTGAAACTCGATGTGCCGGCCGCCCACGATGAACTTCTCCAGGTACAGCCCTGCGTCCCCGAAGGCCTGACCGGCCTCCCGCGCCGCATCGACGAAGGCGGGCTCCAGCTCGTCCGGGCCATCGCACCGCCGCATGCCCTTGCCGCCGCCACCCGCCGTCGCCTTGAGCAGCACCGGATACCCGATTTCCTCGGCCAGCGCCCGCGCCTCCTCGATGGAGCGCAGAATCGTGCGCGACCCGGGCATCACGGGCAGACCGGCGGCGCGCATCGTCTCCCGGGCGGTGCTCTTGTCGCCCATGGCGCGGATGATCGAGGCCGGCGGGCCGATGAAGGTCAGCTTCTGCTGGGCGCACCGCTGCACGAAGCGCGCGTTCTCCGACAGGAAGCCGAAACCCGGGTGAATCGCCTGGCAATCCCGGGACAGCGCGGCTTCGAGGATCGCGTCGGCGTCGAGGTAGCTCCGGGCGGCCGGGCCCGGCCCGATGCACACCGTCTCGTCCGCTTCCTCGAGGTGAGGCGAGTCGGCGTCGGCCTCGCTGTACACGGCCACGGCACGCGCGCCGACGGCATGACACGCGCGGATGATGCGCAGGGCGATCTCGCCCCGGTTGGCGACCAGAATGCGCTGGAACACGATGACTCCCTGCGGAGTGGATGATCAGGGCGAGCGGCGCCGACGAAACCCGAGCAGAATCCCGGGCAGCAGAAACCAACCGGGCGCTGGTGTCCCGGCACCGGACGCGGCACAGCCGGACGACCCGGCGGCGCCGTTCTGCTCCACATCCTCCGTGCCGTCCAGTCCCTCGCTGCCGGACGCGCTCCCGGACGCCGGCGCTTCCGTCGTCCCCCCGGTCTCCTCCGGCTCGCTCGACGACGGTCCGGCGGCCCTGCAGCGTCCGTCCTCCTCGTCGCAGCGCTGCCCCGCGCCACAGTCCGTGTGGGGCTCCCAGACCGTGCAGCCCAGCTCGCCCTCCCGGCAGATCTCGCGCGCCGGCGCTTCCAGACACCGGATCTCCCCCTCCTCGCACAGATCGACGCAGGCGCTCGGCACGCACGCCCCGTCCGCGCACTCCTCCGCGAACGGACACTCCTCCACCTCCTCGACGGGACACTCCGGATCTCCCGTACAACGCACCACCATTCCCTCCTCGTCGCACACGCTCGTCCCGGGCTCGCATCGCGCGCACAACGGCTCGAAGACCATCTCGAGCCGGAAGCTGTCGACGTTGTCGTTGTAGCTGTCCAGAAACAGGTAGTACGTACCCGGGTCGAGGTCCCCCTCGATCCGCGACCCCAGGCGCCCGGGCGGGCGCGCGTCGTCGTTGCAGAAAACCTCCGTCGACGCGTCCGCACAGTCGGTGCGCAGGTAGAGCACCGTGTCGAATCCGCGCGACATCGCCCGGAACCAGGAGCGCTCCTCCACCGTGAACCGCAGCACCCGCTCCGGGCCCAGCCCGCCGCAGCTTCCCTCGCTGTCGTTGCCGCTCTCGGGCAGCACCTCCCCCTCGTAGTCCGCCGTCACCGCCGGCAGCTCGAACGCGTCGTCGCACGTCGCGTTGGGGCCACGCGCCACACACGCATCGTCGATGCACAGCGTGTCCTCGGCGCACGCCTCGACCAGCGCGAGGGCGCGACCACAGGCATCCACCTCCCAGAGCTCCCCGGCCCGACAGCGCGCCCCGACCACCGGCTCGCACCGCCCCCCGATGCACGCATGATCGGCGCGGCAGTCCTCGTCCTCCCCGCAAGGCGGTGCGCACAGCCCCATGCCGCCGTCCTCCCCGATGGCGCACACCCCGTCCTCCACCACCTCGCCCTCCCCGTCCGTCACGTCGCACTCGGCGCTCTCCGCACACGGCGCGCACCAGCGGCGGCGGAGCCCCCCGCACACCGGGTCGTCGACCATCCCGTCCGCGCACAGCGCCTCGATGGCACGCGCCACGTAGGTGACCCCCTCCCCGCTCCGTCCCGGCGCCCCCTCGGGGAGCACGTTCACGCGCGTACAGTCGCCGTCCTCCACGTAGTCCCGGGCGCCGCGGACCAGGATCCCGACGATGACGCCGTCCATGTCGAAGACCCCGGAACCGGAGTTTCCACCGAACGTGTCGAGGCTGGCCTCGAAGTAGTCGAGCCGGTCCTCCCGGTTGCGCGTGACGATACCCCCGAGGTCGATCTTCATGGGCAGCCCGGACGGGAACCCGATGACCCCGACGGGATGCCCCAGCGCCAGCGCCTCGTCCTCCGCCCGGAAGGGGGCGACGACCCGCTCGGGCCCTGCGGGCCGATCCAGTCGGACCACCGCATGGTCCTGCGCCCCATCGTTGCGCACGGAGAGGATCTCGGCACACTCGAACACGTCCTCGGCGGTGACGGTCGCCCGCTCGTCCTCGGACGCCATGTAGTAGTTGAAGACGAAGCGCGTGGTGGCGCAACTGTCCGCACCGTCGACGCAGTGCCCGGCGGTGAGCACCAGGTCGTCGCCGATGAGCGTCCCGCTGCAGAACGAGACGGCCGGCTGATCGGCGAAGCGCTCGCCCTCGCAGAGATTCCGGTTCCGGCCCAGGGTACTGGCGCGAAACCGAATGTCCTCCGGATCGTCGGCCACGATGCGGGAGGCGTTCACGAGGGCGACGACGCTCCCCACGGCCAGCTCGCGCCAGAAGGCGTCCGGATGGGCGTGGACGTCCGTGCGGTCGTCCTCGCCGTAGATCACCGGATTCACGGCCGCGTCGACCGGGACCGAGTGTCCCTCGCCCGCGGGAGCACAGGCGGCGACAAGCGCGATCGCAAGCAGGGCGGGAACGACCGGCGGTCGCAGCGGGGCAGGGACGGAAGGCATGGGAACTCGAGAGACGGGGAAGAGGGCCCCGGAGGGCGGCTCCCCCGGCGGCGGCGGCCCGAAGCATAGCGCCGCCCGGCGCGGCCCGAAAGCGCAAACCGGGAACAGCTCAGCGATGGCGGAGGCGCCAGGCGCGGTGCGGACGATGCCGTTCGAAGTCGAGATCCACCGTCCGTCCGGTGATCTCCTCGACCGCAGCGAACTCCCCCATCCCCGCGTCCGGGCGGAACCCCCGCCGATTCGTGGAAAAGTAGAGTACACCCCCCGGACGAAGCGTACGCATCGCCGCGGACAGCAGCGCCGGGTGATCCCGCTGGATGTCGAGGACATCGTTCATGGCCTTGCTGTTCGAGAACGACGGCGGATCGACGATCACCATGTCCCACCCCTCCGCCGGCGCATCGTCGAGCCAGCGGAGCACATCGGCCCGCACCAGCACGTGGTGCGCCAGATCGCCGGGCGGGGTCCCCTCCGGCGCATCCTCCGGCAGGGGGATGCTCTCCCGGTTCAGCGCGAGGTTCCGACCCGCCCAGTCCAGGTAGGTGTTGGAGAGGTCCACACTCATCGTGCTCCGCGCGCCCCCGGCCGCCGCGAACACGCTGAAGCTCCCCGTGTAGGCGAAGAGGTTCAGCACCGCGGCCCCGGCGGCCTGCGCCCGCACCTCGCGACGCAGGCGGCGGTGGTCGAGGAACAGGCCCGTATCCAGGTAGTCGGACAGGTTGACCTCGAACCGCAGCCCGTCTTCGGCCACCACGCGCGTGGCGGCCTGCGAGCCGAAGCGGCTGTACTGGTCCCTGCCCTGCTGCCTTCGGCGGTGTTTCAGAAACAGATCCCCCTCCGCCACGCCGAGAGCGTCCGCAGCGGCCTCCAGAAGCTCCTCGAGCCAGGGCGTGGACTCCGCCCGCTCCTCCTCGTCCGGACGGAGCATGGTGGCCACGTGGAGCGCGTCGCCATACCGATCGACCTGAAGCGGGATCTCGGGGATGTCGCGGTCATAGACGCGGTAGCAGGAAATCTCCCGCTGGAGCCGCCATGGCTTGAGCCTCCGCTCGTTCCGCCGCAGGCGGTTGGCGAGCATTCGGGGCTGCGAGTCGGTCATCGGTTCATCCGGTCGACAGGACAGGCGGGGCGATCTCCCGCGGCCCCGGGCCTAGCGCCCGGCGCACCCGCCGTCCAGTGAGGGCCCCCGCGCCGCCCCCCAGCGGGGCCCTCCCGGACAGGGCCTCGTCGCGGGCCACACTCCCCATCTTGCGCGAAGGGCCGTGAGGATCGAGGCCACTGCGGCGGAACGGGGTTCGGGCCGGCGGACGTCCCCCTTCACCCAGCGGAGACAGCGTGCGAATCACGGCCACCTACGGCGCCGAGGAGCTCTTCCGGTTCCTCGCCCAGATCTTTCCTCTCGACGTGCAGCTCGGCGAGGACGGCGACACCTGCCGCAAGGTGAGGCTGCACCCGCCGGCCACGTACCGCATGGCCCCGGGCGAAGGGGTGCGGCTGAAGACCGATGCGGAGCTGTTCTGGCCCGTTCCGCTGCTCTCCGGGGGGTTCCGCGTCCCCCAGGTGGAGGCCACGGTGCTGCCGAGCATCGACTACCGCGATGCGTCGTGGCACCTGGTGTTCCGCGTCCGCATCGACGACTTCGATCTCGCCCTGCTCCCCGACGCGGTCGAGGCGCTCATCGCCTCGCGGCTCAGCGACACCCTCGAGCGCGCAGGGGTTGAAGTCGCGTGGAACTATGCCGACACCCTTTCCGTGGACATCGATCTGCCCGGGGCCGTCACCCCGCCGCGCCAGTTCCGGCTGCGGGCCGACGAGGGCCTCATGGAGATCACCGCGGACGGGCTGCGCATCGATGCACCGCTGCATCTCGCGTTCGTCCGGCTGCAGGACCCGCGTCCCTGACCCGGCGCTCCGCACCGCATCGCCCCTGACCTTTCCCCCCGAACCAGGACAACAGCATGGCCACCGTCTTCATCACCGGCAGCAACCGCGGCATCGGGCTCGAGCTCGTCCGCGCCCTCCAGGGCCGTGGCGACCGCGTGATCGCCACGTGTCGCTCCGCCAGCGACGCGCTCCGCGCGACGGGCGCCACCGTCGTCGAGGGCATCGACGTCTCCGTCGATGCCTGCATCCCGCGGTTGCGCGAGGCCCTTGGCGACGGCGCGCCCGACATCGTGATCTGCAACGCTGGCGTGCTGTCCGCCGAGACCCTCGGGGACATCGACTGGGACGCCATGCGCCGTCAGTTCGAGGTCAACACCCTGGGCCCCCTGCGGGTGGCCGAGGCGGTGCTGCCGTCGATGCAGCGCGGAGGCAAGTTCGTGATCATCACGAGCCGCATGGGGTCCGTGGAGGACAACACCTCCGGGGGGATGTACGGCTACCGCGTGTCCAAGGCCGGGGTGAACATGGTCGGTCGCAGCCTCGCCCATGATGTGGCCGACCGCGGGATCGCGGTGCAGCTTCTGCACCCGGGGTACGTCCGCACGGACATGACGAAGGGCAACGGGCTGATCGACCCTGACGAGTCCGCCGCCACCCTCATCGCCCGCATCGACGAGCTCACCGAGGAGCACAGCGGGACCTTCCGGCACCAGAATGGCGAGATGCTGCCGTGGTAGGCGCATTCCTGCTGTGGTCCATCCTGCTGACCATCGTGCTCGTCTTCGTGCCCCGCGGCGTCGTGGTGGCGACGCTGATCCGGGGCAAGGGCGGGCTGGACAACCGGAACCCGCGGGCGCAGCTCGCCCGCGTCGAGGGGCGTGCGGCGCGCGCCAACGCCGCCCATCAGAACACGTTCGAGGCGCTCATCCTCTTCGCCCCCGCCGCCCTCGCGGCCTTCGTCACCGGGGCCGATCCGATGGTGGCCAACGCCCTCGCCGGGGTCTTCCTGGCTTCCCGCGCCGTGTACATCGCCCTGTACATCGGCGACGTGCCCACCGCACGCTCGCTCGTCTGGGGCGTCGGCTTTCTCTCCACCCTCGCCCTGCTCGGGCTCGCCATCGCCTCGGTGTGAGGAAGCCGCGCGGCGTCCGCCAGCACGCTTGACACGCCGCCCTGCCCCAATACCCTCGCGCCTTCCTTCCGCGCCCGGTGAACGGAGGCAACGATGCGCGCAGTGGTCGGTGTGGTGATGGGTTCGAAGAGCGACTGGGAGACGATGCGGCATGCCGTGGAGAAGCTCGAGGCCCTCGGGGTGCCCCACGAGGTCCGCGTGGTGAGCGCGCACCGCACGCCGGACCTGCTCTTTCGCTACGCGGAGGAGGCGGATGCCCGGGGGCTCGAGGTGATCATCGCCGGCGCGGGGGGTGCTGCGCACCTGCCCGGGATGCTCGCGGCGAAGACCGATGTCCCGGTCCTCGGGGTGCCGGTTCAGTCGCGCGCGCTCAGCGGCATGGATTCCCTCCTCTCCATCGCACAGATGCCGGCGGGCATCCCGGTGGGGACCCTCGCCATCGGTCGGGCGGGCGCGGTGAACGCGGCGCTTCTCGCGACGGCGATCGTGGGACGGCACGGCCGTCCGGAGCTCCTCGAGGCGCTGCGGCGATTCCGCCGCGAGCAGACCGAGGGCGTACTGGCGCATCCTGATCCGCGCGAGCCATGATGGGTGTTCCTCGGCCGCGCATCGGTATCCTCGGCGACGGACAGCTCGGCCGGATGCTGACCCTGGCCGCCCTGCCCCTGGGGCTCGACGTGCGGATCGTGTCTTCGGGGAGTGCTGCCTCCACCTGCCCCTTCCTCGGTCGGCGGCCACCGCTGGACGGCGACGACCCGCAACAGCTCGATGCCCTCGCGCGCGCGGTCGACGTGGTGACCGTGGAGTCGGAGAACGTGCGGCTCGACTGGCTCGAGGCCCTCGCCGCGCGGGTGACCGTGCTGCCCTCCCCGGCGGCCGTGGGCGTCGCGCAGGACCGCGTCCGCGAGAAGGAGGCGCTGCAGGCCCACGGCATCGCCACCGCGCAGTGGCGGCAGGTGGACGACGCGCCGGGGCTCCACGGGGCCGTCCGGGACCTCGGGTTCCCGCTGGTGCTCAAGACGCGGCGGTTCGGGTACGACGGGAAGGGGCAGCGCTGGTTGCGCGCGGAAGCCGACGTCGCCGCGGTGCCGGAGTCCTTCCTCGCACGGGGACTCATCGCCGAGGCGGCGGTGCCCTTCACGCGGGAGCTCTCGCTGGTCTGCACCCGTTCCGGGGCGGGTGATGTCGCGTTCTGGCCGCTGGTGGAGAACGTCCATCGCGGGGGAATTCTCGTCCGCACGGAGGCGCCCGCACGGGACGTTGCGCCACCGGTCGAGGCCGCGCTGCGCGCTGCGGTCGCCCGCATGCTGGACGGCTGGTCCTATGTGGGCACGTTCGCCCTCGAGCTGTTCGACACCCCGACGGGGGTGGTGGCCAACGAGATGGCTCCGCGGGTGCACAACACGGGGCACTGGACCCAGGCCGGAACGGCGACGTGCCAGTTCGCCAATCACGTGCGGGCGGTGGCGGGGCTCCCGATCGACGCGTGCGCGGAGGTGGCCCCCACGGTCATGCTCAATGTGATTGGCGGCGTGCCAGACGCGAGGGCGCTCCTGGCGATCCCTGGGGTCAGCCTGCATCTGTACGGCAAGGAACCGCGGCCCGGGCGCAAGCTGGGCCATGTGAATGTGCTCCTCGACCGTGCAGGTGCGCAGGGTCTGGCGAGCGCGGGGGCGCTTGTGGACACTGCACTTCGCCTGGCGGAGGAGCCCGGCGACCCGCCCACCTGAGGCCGACCGCCCTGGGGGGACGAGGGAAGGTGCGCGCCTGTGGGCGCTCCGCTCCGGCTCTCGGGAGAGGCCGGCGCCCGGCCGGGGGCGAGGTGTGCGGAGCGCGCGGGGGGGGGCGGTTGCGCGCCAGGTCCTGCCCTCCGCGGTTCCGGGGGATCAGCGGCCGTTGTGTGAGCGTGCGATCCGTTGCCGAAGCTGGGCCGGCAGTGCACCCGGGAATTCTCCGTGCACGATGAGACGCCCCGAGGCGGCGGCGCGTGCCGCGGCACGCGCCCGCTCGAGCAGGGGCAGGGTTTCGTAGAAGCCGAGTCCCGTGGCGCTGGCGACGGTCTGCTCGAGGTGGTGCCGGGCGGGGTCGACGTTCTGGCCGAGGGCGAGGACGAGGTGGACCTCCTCGGCGGCGACCTGGACGGCGAGCGCGGGCGCGATCTCGAGGGTGCGTCGCTCGGCGAGGAGAGCCTGTGCGCGCAGCGGGTCGCCGCCGAGGCGGGCCGCGCGGACCCGGAGCAGGCGGGCCTCGGTCTCGGGCATGGGGTGCTCTTCCTGGCGGGCCACCTGTTCGGCGCGGGCAGCGAGAGCATCGGCCTGTTCGATCGCGCCCAGTGCGATCAGGGCGGCGGCGTGCACGGGAGCGAGGTGGGCGACGCCGTGGGGCACGTCGCGGTCCTCGAAGAAGGGTATGGTGTGGCGGGCGAGTCGCTCGGCGACGGCGTAGTGGCCTGCGCTGCGGGCGATCATGGCGAGGGAGCCGCGGGCGAAGTGGACGCCGAGGACGTTTCCGGAGTCCTTCTGGAAGCGGAGGTGCCGTTCGGTGAACCGGCGCGCGCGGGTGAAGTGTCCGCGGGCGTGTGCGATCTGTCCGTCGATCAGTCCGAGGTTGGCCTCGAGCTGGGGCACGCCCTGTTCCTGCATCAGGCTTCGGGCGCGCTCGATGGCCGCGTCGGCGAGGTCGATGAACCCTCCTGCGACAAGCGCGGGGACGGCGTAGCGGTAGGCCCGTGCGGCGGCGCCCAGCCGGCCGGCCCGTTCGAGGTCCCGGGCGATGTCGAAGAGTCCGGGGAACTCGCCGAGGCGCTGGACGGAGAACCGACGCGCGAGGGCCCACTCGGCGAGGGCGCGTCCTTCGGCCTCCACGAGTCCGTGTCGGCGGGCCATGCGTGTGGCGCGGGCGAGGTGTCGTGCGGCGTCGTGGGGGCTGCCGGTGCGCAGGGCGACGATTCCTTCCATGTGCAGCGCCCGCTGCCGGAGCTCGGGGTCCTCGGTCTTCGCGGTGAGTTCGAGGGCCCGGGCGAGGGCGTCGGGCAGTCGGGCGTGCTCGCCGAGGCTGTCGAGCACGGTGACTTCGAGGAGTGCGGCCCGGGCCTGGAGGCTGGGATCCCCGGAGCTGTCGACGTCTTCGCGGAGCTGTTCGAGTTCCTCTCGGCAGGCATCGAACCGGTTGTCCCGGCAGGGTCCATCCTCGAGGGCGGAGAGGAGGAGTGCGAGGCGGGTACGGGGGTCGTCGGCGAGTTGTGCGGCGCGGCGCCAGGCGGTCTCGGCCTCGGTGGGGGCGCCCTGTCGGGAGGCGTGGATGGCGGCGGCGATCCACGCTTCCCGGGCGGCGTCGGTGTCGAGGATGGCCTCGAGGTGTCCGGCGCGTTCGGCGTCGTGGGGGCCTGGGCTCGGGAACTGGCCGAGAGCCTTCGCGAACGCGTGGTGAAGGGAGGCGCGCTGTGCTGGGGCGAGGGTGCGGAGGATGGCGTCGCGGGTCCGTCCGAAGGTGAAGGAGACGCCCCCTTCGATCCGGCTGAGGGCGAGCCAGCCGTCCATGCGCAGGGTGTCGATGGCGCGCTCGACGTCGGGCTGGGGAACCTTGAGGACGCCGGCGAGCATGGAGGGCGAGACGCTCTGTCCGGCGATGGCAGCGGTGACGAGCACGCGCCGGACGAACGGGTCGAGCCGGTCGAGGCGTCCGCTGACGAGGTCCACGAGGGCCCCGGGCACGAAGTTCTCGCGGATGCTGGCGAGTCGCTTCTCGTCGATGGACCACCGATGGGTTCCGGAGCGCCGGAGCACACGTTCGTCGACGAGGGCCCTTGCGGAGACGGCGACGAGGTAGGGGCTTCCCTGGGCGACCTCGTCGACGAGGTCGACGACGCTCCGGGGGAGCGCGAGTGCGCCGAGCATGTCCTGGAGCACGGCTGCGGTCTGTCGGGAGTCGAGGGGTTCGAGGTGGAGCGGGCGCCAGGGAACCTCGCCGAGGAGGGCCTCGATGGAGGAGCTGACGCCCTCGTCGTTGACGGTGGCGGCGAAGAGTCCGCGCATGGGCCGCTGCTGGAGCCGCTCGAGGATGCGGCGGAGCACGCGCGCGGAGGCGGCGTCGACCCACTGGAGGTCGTCGATGACGATCAGGAGGGGGTTGAGGTCGGCGATGTTGCGCAGGAGGCTCTCGAGTTCGGTGGCGAGGATGCGCTCGAAGGCGTCGCGTTCGTCGTCGGAGAGGTATCCGTTCGCGTGGGGGCCGAGCGCGCCGAGTTCCGGCAGGAGCACGCTCATGGCGCGGCATCCACCGTCGAGCAGCGCGTGGCGGAGGTCGTCGTCCACGGTCACGAGCAGGAGTCTGAGGCGGACGAGGATGGCGGTGAGCGACTCCCAGGGGGCGTCCTGATCCCGGGCCTCGCCGTTGGCTCCGGCGGCGATGGTCAGCGTCCGGAAGCCCTGTCTTCCGGACGCGCGGACCAGCTCGAGTGCGCAGCGGGTCTTGCCACCGCCGCTGGCGGAGGAGAGGAGGAGCTGCACGGTCTGTCCGTCGCGCACCTCGTCGAGGGCCTCGTCCACCTGCTGCATGAACTGCTCGCGGCCCACGAGCCGTGGTCGGTGGAGGAAGAATTCTCCGCGCAGTCGGACGGGGCTGGCCAGCTTGCTCTCGATCAGGGTGCGGGCGACGTCGGTGGCGTAGGCGGGTCGGCGGGCGGGCGTGATCTCGAGGAGATCGTGCACGAGGGTGGCCAGCGCGGGGGGAACGCCGGGGGCGAGGAGTCGCAGCGGTGTGGGATCGGGGGCCGTCTGTGCGGCGAGCAGCCGGGTAGCGGCGCCGGAGGCCCAGGGGAGCGTGCCGCTGATGGCCTCGTAGAGCACGACGCCGAGGGAGAAGAGATCGGCGCGCGCGTCGGGCGCGGCGCCGCGGAGCACCTCCGGGGCCACGAACCCGGGGGTGCCGTGGGCGTGCCGGTACTCGTCGACGACGTCGCGGCCGGCGTCGGCGCCCTCCTCCCCGAGCCCGAAGTCCACGAGGATCGGCTGGTCATCCGGGGTGACCAGGATGTTGGCGGGCTTGAGATCGCGGTGCACGAGCCCGCGCACGTGGATGTACTGGAGCGCGTCGCAGAGCCGAACGACGAGCTCGGCGAGGCGCCGGAACGCGTCCGGGTGTTCGAGGGGCTTTCCGTCGCCGAGGGTGCGTTCCCCCGCGTCCTGGAGGGATGCGGTGGTGACCTCCGGATCCCAGCGCGCCTCGGGCGCGTAGCCCGGCCCGAGGCGGACGGTGCTGACCTGGCCCTCGGGTCCGGGGGCGATGCGGCCCAGCCACTGGTCGAGGGGCACACCGTCGATGCGCGGCATGACGTACCACGGGATCCCGTCGACGATGCCGAAGTCGAGGACCGGCACGATGCCGGGGTGGTCCAGTCGCGAGAGCAGCCGGATCTCGTGCTCGATGGCGTGCACCTGCCCGCTCCGGCGCGAGCGCACGATCTTGAGGGCGAGGGGTCGACCGCTCGGCCCCTCGAGCTCGCGGTGTGCTTCCCAGACGTTCCCCATGCCTCCGGTGGAGATGAGTCTCCCGATCCGGTAGCCCGGCGGGGAGCGAGGAGGTTGCGACGAGGCGCGCAAGGGAGAGGTCCCCGAAATGAGGAATCCAGCGAGGATGGGAACATTCTCCCTGGACGGTATACGCTCGTCTCGTGGCTGACAAGGACCTGCGCCGGAGCCGGTCTCGCGCGGGGGCGCGGTGACCCCGCGCCGGGGGTCATCCGCGATCGGTGCCGGGGGGGGCCGGAGGGGAGCAGCGTGCCGGGCAGTTGCTTCCCGACCACGGTGGACGGCACGCCCCGTCGGGGCGCAGCCCGTCGGGCTCCGGGATGGGGGGTGTGACCGGCGACGGTTCGGGTCCGGCGGGACGCCGGCCGCCGGCCGACTACTTCCGGAGGGTGGTGCGATCGAGGACGGTGCCGTCGAGCCGGTAGGCGGTGAGTTCGAGCTCGTTCTGGCGCACGTCGACGATCACGAAGCTGGACGTGCGTTCGCTGTAGGCGGTCCAGAACTCCTGTCCGTTGTCGTAGAGGGGGGCTCCGATTCCGGCGGCGACGACATAGGTGGTGCCGTCCCCCGGGGCCACGACCTGGTTGTTGCGCATGGGCCGGGTGCGCTCGTAGTTGTGGTCGTGTCCGTTGAACACGAGGTCCACACCGTAGCGGTCGTAGATGGGGATCCACGCGTCCTGGAGGTCACGGGCGGAGCCGTGCCGGGTGGACGCGCTGTAGATGGGGCGATGGTGCACGACGACCTTCCAGGTGGCGTCCTGGTGGGCTTCGAGGGTCTCCTCCAGGAAGCGGCGCACGGTTCCGGTGACGGAGGTGAGGTCGGTGAAGGAGAGGTCGTTGACGAGGATGAAGAGGCCGTTTCCGTAGCGGAAGTAGTAGTTCTCCTCATCGCCGGGCAGCGCGAACTGTGCGGTGTAGTTCAGCGCCATGAGCTCGTGGTTGCCGTTTGCGGGCATGAAGAACTGCTCGGCGAGGTAGGGCTCGGCGGCGGCGAACCAGGAGTCCCACTGGGGCTGGGACGGTCCCTGATCGACGGCGTCGCCGCTGAAGAGGTGGAAGTCCGGCGCGAACTCGTGGATCATTCCGAGGGCCTGATTCCACGGTTCGTTGGTGTCGTGGCGTGTGTCGCCGGTGACGGCGAAGCGGTACTCGGTGTCGTCTCCGACGGGCAGCGCGGTGGTGAACGAGTACACGTCGCTCCATGCGCCGTCCGCGCCGGCGCGGTAGTAGTAGGTGGTCGCGGGTTCGAGGCCGCAGACGTAGACTTCGTTGACCACCCGGTGCTGCTGACCCTCGCGGGTGATCCCCGCGTAGTGGAAGGTGTAGCCGAAGAAGCGCATGTCGAGGTTGTCCGGGTCCGTTCCGATCTCGACGATCGCCTGCCGGTTCTCGATGCCGCTCATCCAGTTGAAGGAGACATCGCGGTCGGCCCGGTGCGAGCCGTAGGCGATGTGGACGTGGCGGGGGGCGGCTGCGGGGCCGCCGACGGGTCCGCAGCTCGGCAGGATGTCCCGTGTACCGCGTCTGTGCGTGACGTCGAAGTCGCACAGCGGATAACGCACCGTCATGTCAAGGGGTTCCAGCGCCCCGCAGTCCTCCGCACCGAACCCGAAGTCCGCGAGGGAGTCGGCATAGCGCTCGGGCATGGTGCGGTCGTCGATCTCCGGACCGGTGGCGTCGTCGCCGACCTCGAGATCGTCGAAGGCGTCGCTCCCCGCAGCGCTCGATCCGACCTGACTCGCCGCCTCGCTGATCCCCGCCTCCCCGGACTCGGGGCTGGCCGGGGGGTCATCATCGTACCGGAGGCAGGCCGGCAGGACCAGCACACCGCAGAGCAGCGCAATCAAGGGGGCCGTACGAATCATCTTCTCGCTCGGTTCCGGGGGGATTCCACGGGCACCTCCCCGAACCTCCGGGGTCGGTCACCCTGACGCGGGGGACAGTATACCCGGTTCCACGAGAATGGCGTTCCCCTTTCGTGACCGTTGTGCAACATCTGCTCCCCGCACCCGATGTCACCCGGCCGTCACGGCGCTGGCACGGCGGTGCGCGAAGAGTGCCGCGCCGGTTCGGCGAACCCCCGCCGAGCCCCCCCTCGATGAGGCCTTCCGTGTCCAGACCCCTCTCTCGACGCCTGCACCTCGCCGGGCTCTCCCTGGCTCTCCTGGTCGTCCTTCTTCCTCCGCAGGCGGAGGCGATCGTCCTGCTGGACGACGAGGAAAGCGGGCTCCGCTTCGAGTTCACCGGCTACGTGCAGCCCTACCTCCGCTTCGTCGAGAACGCGTGCGTGCCCACCGGACGCTCCGACGAGGACTGCCGCTTCAGCGAGGTGACCAACGGCTTCGGCCTCCAGCGTGCGCGCCTCCAGTTCACCGGCCAGAGCAACCGCTTCGGCACCTACCGGCTCGAGCTGCGCACCATCCCCAACGTCGAGCTGCTCGAGGCGGAGGTCCGCTTCCCGATCCTCGACGGCATCGGCCTGTCGGTCGGGCGGTACAAGGTGCCGTTCAGCCGTCAGGAGCTCGTGTCCGAGAGCCGCCTCCAGCTCATCGACCGCGCCTCGTTCATCAAGTTCACGCCCGGCCGACAGCTCGGCATGCACGCCACCTTCTCCAGCAACCTCCTGCCCTTCGGACTCCCCGACGACCTCGTCCTGCTGCACCTCGGGGTGTTCAACGGCGAGTCCGACAAGGAGCGCGCTCCGGTCAACAACATCGACAGCGACATGCTGTACGGAGCGCGGCTCGAAGTGCACCCGTTCGGGCGCCCCGAGCAGCTCTTCGAGTCCGACGTGCGGTCGCCGGAGGACCGGAGAACCCCCCTGCTGTCGCTCGGTGGCAACCTCACCTACGAGGAGCGGGGACCGGGCAACGAGAACTACCGCGAGCAGCAATTGGGTGCGGACCTGTTCGCCGCCTGGCACGGCGCATCGCTCGCCGCCGAGTTCTACCGCCGCGACCGGGACTACCGGAACAACGTGAGCGACGTGGACCAGTACGCCACCGGATGGATGGTGCAGGGCGGCTTCTTCGTGCCGGTGCGGCCCCTCGATCGGTTCGTGGAGATCGCCGGCCGGGTCGAGGACTTCCGCCCCGCTACCGCCGTCGACCCGGACCGCGCCGCGGAGATCCTCCCGCAGGCCCCGGGCAGCGGCCCGCGCCTGCCCAACAACACCCAGTCCCACCGGGACTATGTCGTCGGCCTCAATCTCTTCCTCGACGGCCACGACCTGAAGCTCCAGATCAACTACACCCACCGGTACGAGACCGGCGACTGGCGGCTCTCCATCCCCGACGAGGACGGCATGCGCGCCTCCCGGCAGGTGGACGATGACTCGCTGTTCATCCAGCTCACCTACCGCTTCTGATCCCCGACCCCCGGGCCCGGACCATGGCGCCCCCCCGCCGCCCACAGCTCCCGCCTCTGCTTCGGTTCGCCGCCCTCCTCGGCTCGCTCCTCGCCGGCGCGATCCTCACGGCGGCTCCGGCCGGCGCCGACCCCATCGACCCGCTCGAGCAGCTCTTCCGCGATGCCGCCGCAGGCCTCGGCTCCTCTCCCGAGGCCGAAGCGGAGCGCGGCGCGTGGCGCCGTCGCATCGCCGGCGCGCTTCTCACCGCGGACGACCACCACGCCGCGCGGCTCCACTACCGCGCCTCGGAGTTCGCCGAGCGGGACGGGGACCTCGTGGACGCCATCACCGCGTGCGGCGAAAGCCTCGCCCTCGATCCCTCCGGGCGCTTCGCCCACCGCTGTCGCGCGCGGCTCCGGACCCTCGAGGCCCGCGCGGTCTCGCCCGAGCACATCGCCTTCCACACCGCCATGGACGAGGTCCGACGGCAGTTCACCGGCATGGAGCCCGACGAGGCGGTGGCCCGCGTGGAGGCGATCGCCGCAGCGGCGCCGGACAGCGCGACGACGGCGCTCGCCCTCGAGTGGCTCTCCCGCGAGTTCGGCGACCGCCGCGCCGACCCGGACACGGGATACACCCATGCGATGCGCATGGTCGCCCTCCCCGACCTCCCGCCCAACCTCCTGCACCGCGGCTTCAACCTCGTGATCGTCCACGGCCACGACTCCGGCCGCATCATCGAGGCCCGGCGGGAGCTCGACCGCTTCACCCGGCTGTACCCCGAGCAGGCGGAGGCGGCCCAGCTCCAGCTGCTGCGCGCCTACGCCCTCCCCTTCTGGCTCCGCCCCTTCGCCGCAGGAGCCGCCTGGGCGAGTCTGGTCCTCTTCGCCCTGCTCTTCGTGGTGCGTCGCGGCTGGCGGGGCTTCGCCGACCTCCGGAGCGGCGCGTGGCGCCCGTGGCCCCAGTGGCTGTGGTTCACCTGGCTGTTCGCCGGCGCGGGAATCATCGCCGAGATGTGGGACCGGGGATTCCTCGTCCCGTTCCTGGCCTTCATCCCGACGACGATCGCGGTCCATCTGCTCGGCGGCGCCCTCGGGCGATGCCCCGCACCCCGCCGGCTCGCGGTTCTGCAACCGGTCATCACGGGATGTGCCACCCTCGGCGCACTCTACCTCGTGGGCGCCGCCTTCCGGATGCACGGCCTCTTCGGCCTGTGACTCCCCATTCCGACGTCCTCTCCCTCCCTCAGGTTCCGATGATTTACCGCCGCGCCCCCGATACGCCGCCCCGCATCGACTCCCACCCGCAGGATCCGCAGCAGTCGACCGAGAGTGCGTCCGCCCCCGGGCGGGTCGCCGGAGAGGGCGTGGTGACCCTCGACCCATGGCAGGCGGAGATCCTGGCGCACCGGGCCCGGCTCGGGCCGGATGCATCGGAGGGGCGGGGGCGGGTGCTGCGGGTGAAGCTGGGCTACAACCCCAACAGCTCGAGCATCGGCAGCGTGGTGAGCGTGCTGATGTGGACGACGGCGTTCGGGGCCATCGCCCTCAACGTGTTCGCTTCGTTGGTCCGGCGGGAGGCGGGGCTCGTGGCGGGCGCGGAGGGCGACGGTGCGGGGCGTGGAACGGAGGGGGTGGCGGGGGAGTCCGCGGACGCGGCGGGGGAGTCGACGTCGGGTGCGGGGGACGGGCACGGGGCCGGCGGAGGTCCCCGATGAAGTTCCGGTACGAGCACTTCGGGGGGATCGTGGCGATCGACGAGCCGCCGGCGCTGGTGCATGTGGATCGGCTGTTCGTGGAGGAGCTGGGGATGCCGCCGGGGCCGCGGTGGGGGGAGCCGGACCCTGGTCATCTGAGCGCGCCGACGGAGGTGCATCTGATGACCACGAACCGGTGCCCGGCGGGGTGCCCCGGGTGCTACACGGGTGCGGTGCCGGACGGGGAGGAGCCGGAGGGTCGTGCGGTGCGGGAGGTGTTGACGCGGCTGGCGGAGCACGGGGTGTTCCATGTGGCGCTGGGGGGTGGGGAGAGCCTGCTGCGGGAGGATCTGTTCGAGTTGGCGGCGCACGCGCGGTCGGTGGGGCTGGTGCCGAACCTGACGACGAGCGGAATCGGGCTGACGCGGGAGGCGGCGGAGCGCTGCCGGGTGTTCGGTCAGGTGAACGTGAGCCTGGACGGGGTGGGCGAGGCGTATCGGGCGGCGCGGGGCTACGATGGGTCGGGTGTGGCGCTGCGGGCGCTGGAACGGCTGGTGGAGGCGGGGGTGCCGGCGGGGGTGAACTTCGTGGTGCAGCGGTGCAACTGGGCGGCGATGGAAGAGACGGTGGCGGCGGTGGCGGGGCGGGGGGGGAACGAGGTGGAGTTCCTGCGGTTCAAGCCGGCGGGGCGGGGGTTCGACGGGTATCTGGAGCGGCGGCTGAGGCCCGAGCAGGCCGAGGCGCTGCTGCCGCGGCTGCTGGCGCTCGGGGAGCGGTATCCGGCGGTGCACATGAAGGTGGACTGCTCGTTCGTGCCGTTCCTGTGCGCGTCGGACCCGGATCCGGAGGTGCTGGCGCAGTTCGGGGTGATCGGGTGCGAGGCGGGGAACGTGCTGGCGGCGGTGAAGGCGGACCTGCAGGCGACACCGTGCAGCTTCGTGGAAGAGCCGCTGGGCGGGGTGGATGCGCTGGTGGATCGCTGGGACGACCACCCGTCGCTGCGGGCGTGGCGAACGTTTCCGGAGCGGGCCCCGGAGCCGTGTGCGAGCTGCCCGTACCAGGCGGTCTGCCGGGGGGGATGCAAGGTGGTGAGCCGAAGACTCACGGGGGAGCTGTTCGTGCCGGATCCGGAGTGTCCCCGGGTGCGGCGTCACGCGCAGGCCGTGGAGGCCGGGGAGGAGGCATGAGCACCGAGGAGACGGAAGGGCCGGTTGCGGACGCGGCGGCGGAGCGGGCCGAGGCGAACCCGTCGGACGCGGCGGCCGGGGCGACGTTGGCGACGAAGGCACCGGATACCGCAGCGACCGCGGTGGACGCGG
>REDH01000151.1 GCA_007693585.1 Deltaproteobacteria bacterium | reverse complement strand
GCGAGCCGTCGTCTCGGATGCCGCAGGTGTGAGCATCCGCCACACGGACCTCCGTTCTAGGGGTGCGTAGATCCCTCCGAAGGCTCGGAGCAGGGCTGTACCGTGGCGCGCTCGCGGTGCTGTTGATGCCGAATCGACCGAAGATGTGACAACCGAGTGCTCAAGGCGCGAGAGCGTCCCCGGGGCAGAATGGTCTCATTCTGCGAATCCCGTGAACTGGGAGACGCAACGCTGCGCGGCCAAACGTGCGGGACGCTTCCGCGAATTGTCCGCTCACTACCGACGAATCCCCGCAACAATGTCCCTGACGGCATCCCCCAACTCACCGATGTCCTCGATGACCTCCAGCGCCTCGATGGACTCAGGGGCCACCGCCGCCGCGACGGACATCAGCTCCTCGCGTGCCTGCCTGCGTCCCTCCTCGCGTCCCTCCTTGCGTCCCTCCTCGCGTCCCTCCTTGCGTCCCTCCTTGCGTCCCTCCTCGCGTCCCTCCTCGCGCAGCTGCCTGCGCTGTTCCTCCAGTTGAGCAAGGTATACGCGGAGAAGCTCATCGCTCTCGGCCTCCGTCACCCGACCATCCTCCACCAGCTCTGCAACTGCTTCCGGCATGTCCTCAACCTCCTGCTTCTGCGCATCGTCGAAGCGCTCATCCAGCGGAAATCTAACTCGGCCGATCATCCGCAGCAAGCCCGAGATCCAGCCAAAGTACCGCACGTCTTGCCCCAGCGCCGCCATCCGCCCGAGAATGGCATCCGGCCCCACGTGGCGTCCGAAGGCCCACAGAGGCCACGCCGCGGGATCCACCTCCAGGCACTCTGTCCACTCCCCCGCCACAAGCAGCCTGTTCGAGACGAAGAAGCAGGCCTCCGGTGCGGGCTGAATCGATTCCTCCGACGCCTCGTCATCGGCGTCGCCATACGTCTGCCAACCCGTTCTGGCAGTTTGCTCCGTGCGCACCTCCACCAGATGAACACGCAGCCCATCCGCGTGTGACCTCCCCTCTCCGAAGAGCTGCTCGAACGCCGCGCAGAGCATCCCGCCCGCCCGGTCCGGGTTGTGACGGCGTGCCCGCGACTGCATCTCCACAAGCCAGAGTTCCGTCCGCGGACCGACTTCCCGCAGGTACAGACCGTCGGGCAGCCACGGACCCGTGGAGGCCTGCGTGTCCATCCTTCTGGCTCGGCCGAGCGCCACGCTCTCCGGGGAGTGCACATTGAAGCGCAGCAGCGCGAAGAAGTGCTCCGCTGCCAGATGCATGGCCTCCCTGGCGAGTTGATCCCGCCCGAAATCGCCACGCGCCGTGCGCTCTCCCTTCTCCTGGCTCTTGCTCATCCGCGCGCCCTCCCTGATCCGTAGTCCTTCTCCCCTCCCGACTCTCTTGTCGGCGCAGCACGCAGTCCATTGCAGGAAACCTGTGAGCATCTTGAGTTGCCATGATTCACCGGTGTGTTGGAAGGACAGTGCAGCAACCTGTCGGTCAGACCCTCGCGAGGTGAGCTGCAGCCGAATCAACCCCGGAACATCGATCAAATTGCCCCTTCGGGGTGTCCGCTGCCTGGGCCGGATCTCTCGCCCTTCGGCCTCGGCAACGCCTGTCCGCGACGACTGCTCCGAGTTCGGGCTGACCTGCCAGACGTCCGACGGATGCATGGATCTCTCCGACGGCTCGAAGCGAGGGGATACCGTTGCGCGCTCGCGGTGTTCTCGATGCCGGCTCGACCGAAGCGATGGCACCAGAGCGAGCATCCGGACGAGGTCCCCGCTGGTCAGAGCAGGAGGCATCCACGGGACCACAACGCACCCCTTCCGGCCGGCATCGCGATCCCGGCCGGAAGGGTGCTTGACAGAGACACCGTGATTCCGGACAGATAGAGTCTACAGCGTCGCGCGTTCCTCCCCGGCCCTTCCCGGAGCCTGCCATGCCGCTCGCCATCCTCCGAACCCGTGTTCTCCTCCCGGCCGCGCTCGCCATCGCCCTCGGGCACGCGGGCCCACCCGGGGCTGCGGAAGCCGGCGCCCCCCCCGTGCGCCTCGTCGAAGTGCTGGTGGGTGCCCGCGGTCACGACGCACAGGCGCTCTTCGAGCCCGCCTGGGCCGACATTCGTGCCCTTCCGCAGTGCGTGCCCCTCGATGCCGCACGCCACACCCCGCTCGTCGACCTCGACCTGGACATCGGGCAGGAAGGCATCGTGCAGGCGCTGACGGTCCGCACCCGCGAGACGACCCTCGAGAACCCCGAGAGCCTGACCTGCATCCGGGAGCGAGTCGCGGCGCTCGTGTTCCTCGCCCACGAAGCCGACGAGCCGATCTCCGCCAGAATCATCGTGCGGTTCGGCACACAGGCGGGGATGCCCGTCGTCGCCACCATCCGGATGCCGGAACCGACACCGGACCCACCAGCCCAGCCGCCGCAAGAGGACCGGACAGCCCCCGAAGCAGGGGTGCTCGCCACCCTGCTCGGCAGCGACGCGTCCCGCATGGGCAGCGGTGGTCTCTCGAGCCTGGACGGAGCGCTCGCAGGACAGGATGCCATCGACGACGCCCTGTCAGGATCGACAGGGCGCGGGTCCGGCGCCGCGGCAACCGGCGAACCGAGCGCGTCCCGAAGGGTGCCCATCCGGATCCTGGAGTCCTCGGTCGACGTGGACGGCGAGCGCGACGCGAACATCATCCGGCGAACCGTGCGTCGGTACCAGCGCTCGATCCACTCCTGCGTGGAGACCTCCATCCGCGACGACGCGGACGGAACGGTCTCCGGAGCATTCGCCATCGGGTTCACCATCACGGAACAGGGCGCCACGGAGGATGCGAACGTCGAAGACGTCACGGACATGCAGGGCATGGCGCGCGATGACCTGGAGGAGTGCATCGCCGCACAGGTCGCCCGCTGGAGGTTCGACCACACGGCCGGCCAGCGGGCGCGCGTGACCCAGCACCTGGTCGTCGAACGGAACTCGCCGCCCTGAGGGCCCGGTGCATCGCTGAGCGGATCGACCCGGCGCGGCAGGCGCGCCCGTCCCTCTGCCCCACTGCATCGAAGCCGTATGGTGAACGGTGCAGAGCGGCTCCGCCCTGGAACAACCCGGTTTCGGGCGCATCCGCACCGTCATGGCACGCCTGGAGCAAGGGGCGAGCCCGAGGGGTTGGACGCATGCGGTCAACCCCTGATTCAGGAGCGCACCTGCCGACCGGAGGCCCGCCGACGTCCCTCACCGGTGGAGTGGGCACTGTTCACGGGCGGCTCGGCGAACGGCCTGGAGGATGCCCGCTGCGTGTCTCCGATGGGCATCCTCCGAGGTCCCGCAAGCCGTGGGGTTCACTGCGAGGGCGGAGTGGCGATCTCGGTAATGTGAAGCGTGCTCGGCGCCATGTCGGTGCCATAGGTGCCGATCCAGATGTCGTACTGACCGGAGGCCGGCGTGGCGAACTGGATGACCGGGTTGAGGCCCTCGACGTCGTCGATGCAGTGCCAGCTGCCGTCGGGCGCGTTGATGACGAGCGTGGTGTCCGCCTCGGCGCGAACGCGGAAGATCAGCGGGAAGGAGCCCGAGGTGTAGTTGAGCCGAAGATCCGGCGCGTCCGCGATGTGCCCCACGCAGTTCTGGCCGGAGAGCACGGAGGACTCGGCGGCGTTGATGCTTCCCCCGGCACGGATCTCGGTGGTGTGGGGGTCGGGCATGAAACCGGCCGAGAGCTCGACGGTGCCGAAAGTCGGCGCCTGCGAGTAGTCCTGGGCGACGGCGACACTGGCGAAGGCGAAGGGAGCAGCAAGGACGAACAGGGCGATCTTCTTCATCGAATTCTCCTACGGGAGGGTTGGGCGCGGAGGATTCCGCGTCCCGGGGTGCACTTCGCCCACGCGAAGGACCGCAGGGCGGCCGAGCGGGATGGGCGGAGGGCAGACGGCGGACGAACAGGCCTGTTTCATGCCGGTGGGAAGAACTCGACGGACGGGATTCCGACCGCAGCACTTCCCCGGGCAGGGTGGACTGCACGAACGCACGGTTCCTGAGTAGCACGCGGCGCGGTCATCCGTCACCCTTACATATCTCCTACATCGCCCCGGGGGCGCGGGGCAGGGCCCCGCGCCTCAGCCGTTCCGGAACCGGATCGTTATGCCGCGGGGGCGCGGGGCAGGGCCCCGCGCCTCAGCCGTTCCGGAACGGGATCGTTCGCCCTCCCGGACCTTCGGGTGCCGACTCGGCCGGGGTGGAGGTGTCGTGCTCGGCTTCGGCACGGGATCCTCGCCTTCCTCCGCCGTCCTGAGCTATGCTGTGCCGGGCTTCGGGGTTTCGGACGGCTCGGTTCGCGCCCGCAGGGGCATGGAGCACACGGGGGCGGGAGATGCAGCGCAGTGGGCGGAGTGTGGGGATTGGAGGTTCGTGGCGAACTGGAGTGTCGCTTCTGGCGGCGGTCACGGCGCTTCTGCTGGGTCTGGCCGCCCTGCTGCCCGGTGCATGCGGCGGGAGTGACGACCCGCAACCGCCGCGCGAGGTGACCTATCCGGAGGGTGGAGGGGTGGCCGTCGACGGGCACCGTCTGCTCCTGGGTGAATCCCTCGATCCCGCCCATCCATTGTGGCTCGTTGCGGGCGATCGCGCTGGTGAGGGACTCGGCCTTCTCGTGGACCGGAATCTCCCGATGGGCCGCATGACCCTCAGCGGCGTGGTGTACTCGGCGCCCGACGGGGACGGCCTGGAGGTGGCGCTGGGCCCGGACGGCCTGCCGGACCGGGTGTCGTTCGCGAACGACATTCGCATGCAGCTCTCCGGGTACACCGACCGGACCGTGGATGTGCGCATCCTGAGCGCCACCGGCGAGCAGCTCGCCCGGGAGACGGTGGAGATCCCCCGCGAGCTGCGCGAGATGCGCTCGGCCCTCGCCGAGCTGTCCCTCCAGCAGCCGGCTCCGGATGCCGCGGTGCAATGGAAGGAGGGCGGGATGACGCCCTACGAGCGCGACGCGTTCGTGCGCAAGGCGCTGCTTCGGCTTGCGGGCACGACGCTCGCCGTCGGTGCCTGCGCGGGCTCGGCGCTCGTGGCCAAGGTCGCCCCGATCGTCACCTTCGTGGCCTGCGCCAGCGCCTACCATGGCGTGGTCTCTCTCGTGCAGTACGTCACGGGGGTCACGGTGCTCGGCAATCCCGACGCCGACGACGCCGGCAACATCGCGACCGCCATCGACCTCGCGGGTTGCATCGGGCTGAAGCCCGTGGACTGTCTGTCGGTAGCCCTCGCGCTGATCGACGCCCTGATCGCCGACTGCCTCCCGGCGAACCCGGAGTACGGCACCCGATGTCACCGCGGCGACGTCTGGTACCACGACGACTGCGGCATCCGGACGGCCCCCGTGGAACGCTGTCCGTGCGGCTGCGTGAGCGGCGCCTGCATTCCCATCGAAACATGCACCGGTCCCCTCGGGAAGGTCGTCGAGGCCACCGCGACGCCGCCCTGTGTGGCGGTGGGCGAACCGGTCCTGTTTTCGTCGGCGGTCGTCGGTGGCGACGCCGCGACGCGCACCTACCAGTGGAGCTTCGGCGACGGGGGCGGCAGCGCGCTCCCCGCCGACGCCCACGCCTGGGCGACCCCCGGTCGCCGAACCGTGACCCTCACCGTCGAGGACGACCGTGGAAACGTCGGCTTTGCCGCCGTGCCCATCCAGGTCGAGAACTGCGAGCGGTTTCTCGAGGTGCGCCTGCGGGCCTCGCGCACCTGCGCCAACCGCGGCCAGCCCGTCGACTTCGTCGCCCAGATCCGCGGCGGAACCGGACAGCACACCTTTCTGCACGCCTTCGGCGACGGGTTCACCGCCCCCGCAGAGGGCGCCACGCACCGCTACCGCCATGAGGGCGTCTACAACGCCAGCGTCACCGTCACCGACGATCTCGGCCGCCGAGCGACCGACGCCCTGTCGATCACCGTCGGTCCCTGCCCCGATGATCTCGAGGTCCGCATCGGTGGCGCCGGGGACTGCCAGGAACCCGGAGAGCCCCTCGTCCTGCACGCGGACGTCCGCGGCGCCGGACCCGACGGCCTGAGGTACTTCTGGAACCTCGGCGAGGGCACCGAAGTTGCCTCCACCCCCGTCGTGCGCCACACTTGGCGGGGCGACCGGATCTATCCCGTCACCCTCACCGTGCAGGACGCCCGTGGGCGGATCTCCGGCGAGACCATCCCGCTCCGGGTCGGCGGCTGCGATGACCCGCCGAGCTCCGCTCCTCCCCCTCCCCCGGGCGCCCGCACCATCGAGGACTGTGACGCCGCGCGCTCGGTGCGCACGCGCATCACCGAGCCCGTCCGGACCGTCACCGGACGGGGGCAGGAACGCTGCGACGCCGACCTCGTGGTCACCAACACCGGACGCGAACCCGTCACGTTCTACCCCCTGTGGCCCGACGACCTCCCGGGACGTCCCGGCATCACGGTTCTCCCCGGCGAAGAGCGCGCCGTGGAATCCCTCTTCCGCACCCAGCGCGATCCGGAGACCGGCACCGTGGATCGTCTCTTTCGGTACCGCTGGTTCACCTTTCTGCACTTCAACGCCCAGGACCACGGCCACCAGGGCTGCCGGTGGATCCACGACGGACTGCTCGATCGCTCCTTCGACATCCATCGGCTCACCCTCACCGACCCGATGTTCATCTCGCCCTGCCCCTGAACCCAACGGACAGACGCCATCGCTGCCAGCACCTCCCGCCACGGGCGCGCCTGTCCGCACCGCGCCATCCTCCCTTCGCGACAGTGCCTTGCCGCACCGTCCCGGGGGGGCCGTTGCCACGGCATCGCGTCGCGCGTATCGTGGCCAGCCGAACGCGTTGCTCGCAAGGTATCCCGTCCCCTGTGCCGTCATTGTCCATGTCCTCGGTCGCCAGCACGCTTGTCTCACCGTCCCGCCACGCCGCCGCAGGCGTGCTCGCCCTCTTCCTGAGCAGCTTCGTGCTCCTCTGCGGGTCCGGATGCACGCCGCGAGACCATGCATCCGATCCGCCTGCCGGACCGACGGCCGAGGAGGCCGCCACCGAGGAACGTGCCGCGGCAGAGCGGGCAGAACGGGACGAACGTCTGCGCGTCTTCGACGCCGCCGTCTCTGCGGCCACGGCACCGCTGGCCGACGCGGTACGGGCGGCGGAGGAGGGCGCACGTGAGCAGGGAGAGCGTTTCGTCGCACTCACCGGAGCGATGATCACCGTGCCTCGGGGCACCTATCGGATCGGCAGCCCACCGGAGATGTCCCGGCGCCCGCGCAACGAGCAGCAGGCCGAGGTGACGCTCTCGCGCGAGGTCCGGATGGGCCGCTACCCCGTAGTACAGGCCCAGTACGAGGCCGTCATGGGACAGAACCCCTCGCACCGGCCCGACTGCGGCGTGACCTGTCCGGTCGGCAGCGTGAGCTGGCTCGACGCCGTCGCGTTCGTCAACACCCTGAACGAGGCCCTCGACCTGCCCGCCTGCTACGACCGTGACGGACGCGTGGTCGGGGGCGCGCGCGTGCAGGACTGCATCGGCTATCGTCTGCCCACCGAGGCCGAGTGGGAAATCGCGGCGCGGGCGGAATCCACCGCGCTGCGCTACGGAGCGCTCGATGACATCGCCTGGCACAGGAACAACAGCGACGGACGCGCCCACCCGGTCGGAGAGAAGGAGCCCAACGCGTGGGGCTTTCACGATATCCTGGGCAACCACTGGGAGTGGGTGCACGACTGGTATGCCCCGCGGCTCGAAGACGGTGTCGACCCCCATGGCCCGAGCTCGGGGTGGCGTATGGTGCTGCGGGGTGGATCCTACACACGCTCCGGCACCATGGTTCGCGCGGCCTACCGTAGCGGACCGGGCTGCGGGCCGGAGTACCGCACCAGAACCCGATCCGGAACGGGGCAAGGCTCGCCACGCGCACCCGCTCTCGAGATGCGCCCGGAGGCCATCGACAACCTCACCCCGGGCGAGCTCTCCCGAATGTCCGATGACCAGCGCGCGGCGATCTGGCGACACCATGGGCAGCTTCGGCACCACGACATGGTGCCCAGCTTCCGCTGCGACCCACACCTGCGCCGCTGGGACTACGGCTTTCGGATCGCCCGGACCGTCCACGCGCCGTAGCCCTGGCGGCACCACCCATCCCGTGCCCGGCCTGTTCCCCGGCGACGCCAGCGTCGCTACGCACACCCACCGACGCTTTCGCCGGGTGACGCTCGCCGTGCAGAACGCCTCTGGAACGGTGGACGGAGAGACCCGAAGCGTTCGTGAAGCCCTGAAAGCCCCCCTCTGGGAGTTTCCCTCCTCCCGCTCGGTCAGGTGGTTTCGCTGGACCCACCGCCATCATGTGCGAAACCAACACAAAGCAATCGCGTTTTCGGTTGACACGACCGCGTTCGTGAAGATTATGGCACCCATGAGTGCCACAATCCTGACCAACTTTCGCAAGGCCAGAGAGGAGTCTGGCCACAACCAGGCGGCGGTCGCCGAAGTGCTCGGCATCCCTCGGAGCGCGATCTCGCGCATCGAATCGGGGGCGCGGCGCCTGAGCGCCACGGAGGCCCGGGCCGCGGCCCACCTGTTCGACGTTGAGGTGGGCTGGCTGCTGGCGGAGCCACCGGCCTTGCCCCTGGAGCGCGCCGAGCTGCGGGGGACACTGGAGGATGGCGACCGTGAGGCCGTGAGCGCCGTGTTGGCGCAGGGCCTCGCGCTCTGCCAGGCCCTGGAGCGTCTGGATCCGGAGCGGCGCGCGCGGGCGCTGCGAGCAAAGGGCGCCGGTGCGGAGCCGGACACCCCCTTCCTGGCACATCTGGTCGGCCATCGCGCCGCCCTCGACGAGCGCGCGCGGCTACGGCTCGGCGAAGCGGGGCCGGCCCCGCTGGGCGCCATTCTGGACGGGATGGGGTACACCGTCGCCACGGCGTGCCTGCCCGAAGGGCTCTCGGGACTCGCGCTACCGGGCGAGGATCTCATCCTGGTGGCTGCGGGCGAGTCCCTGGGCCGCCAGCGCTTCACCCTGGCGCATCAGTACGGTGCCCTCTACCTGGCTGGCGCGAGCCCCCTCCGACGGACCAACGCCCGGGCGCCGCTGTGGAACACCTGTCTGGATACCTTCGCCGCCACGCTGCTCCTGCCGCGGGAGGTGATCGTGGAGGCCCTGAGGGACTGGCGCCCGTCCAACCCCGCCGTGGATGCGGCACTCCTGATGCGGCTCGCCCGCCGCTGGGGGGTCAGCGCCACCTTCATGGTCCGCGCGACGCGCGCGTCCGGGCTGCTCGACGCCCAGAGCGCGGATGTGCTGATGCGTTTTCTGCATGAGGAGGGTAGCTCCCTCGCGGAAGCACTCGGCCTGGCCCCGCGGGTCTTCGCCGACGACCTGAATCCCTCTCGCGTCCGCCTGCGCACCTGCGCGCTGGACCGCCTGGGTCGGGGGGAGGCGCTGGAGCCGGAGGTGATGGCGTTGATCCATCGGGCCGACCCGGAACTGGACATGGGGGCGCTGCACGCGCTCACGGGAGCTGCAGTGCCATGCGTCTGACCCTTGCCCGGCCCCTGGCCGGCCCCTGGACCGATGCGCTCAATGCGTGGCTGGCCGAGCAACCGGAGCTGGCTGCGGAGCTGGCGCACGCGACGCTGGAGGAGGAGCTGGAAGCGCTGGCGGCCTGCGGGCTTCTGGAGGAGACGTGGGCCGCGGTGCGGGAGATGCGCGAGCTGGTGGCGGAGGGGCGCGGCATCCTGCCGGCCCACCACGCCGGGGCGCTGTTGCTCTTTCATGCGCTGGGCCTGAACCCGAGAAATCCGCTGGACGAAGGGGTGGACGATGTGGCGCATCTCGGAGCGCGCCCGCTCGAGATGCCGCTGTGGACCTGGTTCGCGGGAGAGGCCGGCCCCGCGCGTGTCATCGCCGTGCCGGAGCTTGGCGGGCTGACGATGGAGCAGGTGCGGGACGCATGTGTCTGGAGCCCGGCGACGCGGGAGGCCCTGCGTCGTCATCGGGCGCGGGCGCACGCCGGAGATGCCTGGCCTTGTGGGGAGGCTCCTGAGGTGCCGGAGACCTGGCACAAGCTCATCCTGCAGCGGGCCGGCGCGTCCCCAGGGCCCGGCGACGTGCCGAAGTATCGCTTTGTGCTGGAGAGGGATCGGCGCACGCTGCGGGCTGACGAGGATAGCTTCTTCGAGACGGGGGGCATTCCCGTGTTCGAGGACCAGCTCCTTCACTTTGCCGAAACGCTGTCCGGCGGAGATTGCCCCGTCTGGCGTTGGAGGTTCCGGAGTCTTGTGCGCGGGGCGTTGCGCGACGACAATCGCGATGCCCTGCGGCAGATGCCCATTTTGCCCGAGATCTTCGCCGTACTGGCGCACTGGGGCCCCACGACCATGCCGCGCACTGCGGCGATCGCCGAAGCCCGACTGGAGATGGTCGCGGCCTGGAGGAGAACCGACAATGACTGACTACGTGAAGCGCATGAAGGAGCACCTTGAACGCTACCGAGACGAGCGCCTCGGGGTGCAGGAGGATGGTGTCCACAAGAGCACGGGGCGCCCCTACCCCCACATCCTCCCGGAGCACTTGCGCTGGCTGAATGTTCACGAGCCCTACCGGAAAGAAGTGCGCGCACATGTGGACGATCCGGAGAACAACGTGAGTCTCCACCGAGACTTCCACCACCTGAACTCGTCGCAGGCCTTTGCATTCAATCTCTTCTTTCCCTTCTTCCATGACGAGTTCCCGAAGCCCCTCCTTGAAGCCATGGGGCTCTCCGGTGGCGCAGCAGACTGGCAGCTCGAGCGCGTACCTTACCGTGAGGAAGGAACGAACGTGGACGCCTGCTGGCGCGATGCGCGGGGCCAATGGACCTACTGCGAGGTCAAGCTGACGGAGAGTGCCTTTGGCGCCGCGAAGGACGATGAACGACACTTGGAAAAATACCGAGACATCTACAGCGAGCCCCTGGAACCCTACTGGGGCTCCGTAGATCGCGACCCGAAGAACTTCTTCAGGAACTACCAAATCTTCCGCAACCTCTGGCTTGGAGCGAAGGAGCCGCAGAGCACAATCGTGTTTCTTCTTCCGCGCGCAAGCGCGAAGCCGTGGGACGCCGTCCACGGTATCGTCGGCAAGATGGATGTTTCCCTGTCCAGACGCGTGAAGGTGGTCGCCGTCGAGGATGTGCTCGACAGGCTCGGGGCCCGCAGCGATCTACCGCAGAGGCTGGCCATGAACGTCGAGCAGCTTCGGGAGAAGTACCTGCCGACGTAGAGCGCGCAGTGCTCTGCGTATCGCAGCACGCCCGGGGACATCGCCGCCTGCCTGGAGGCCTGTCTCGAGGATGCGAAAAGCGACAGGTTGGCAAGGCGTTCATGCCGCGACGGGAAGATCGGCAGGACGGAACTCGATGTGGGCCGGCAAGGCCAGCCCGGCGGGAGGAGCGACGGTTGCGTCCGAAGCCTTCTGAGGCGTTCCCCCCTGAGTCATCCCCGCTATTTCTCCTGAGCGAGGTGCTCGAGCATGAGCTGTCCGAGGTCATGAGCATGAGTTATCGTGAGAAATGCGTCGACAAGAGGCACATTCCACGCTTCACGTGCGCCAGGCTGCAGTTCAAGCCATCGAACGCCTTGATTGAAGAGCGAGAGCTGCCCGGTCTTCGAGGTATTGACCTTCACGAGCCACTCGCCCGTCTTCTTCGTGACTCCATCGGCAGTCGTCAGCTCGAGT
>REDH01000150.1 GCA_007693585.1 Deltaproteobacteria bacterium | reverse complement strand
CTACGGCACCACCGAATTCGCCGCCGCCGCCGTCAGCCGATCTCCCCCCACCACCACCGAACGGTCTCCAGTGGAACGGTTTCCGTTGCCGCCCACGGCAACGGAATGCGAGGCCTCCGAGCGGTTTCCGTTGCCGCCCACGGCCACCGCGTGCAACGCGGTGGCCTGGTTGTCGCTGCCGCCCAGCGCCACCGCATAGGTGTTCTCGGCACGATTGGCGCTGCCCCCGAGCGCCACCGCGTGGGAGGCGGTGACCTCGTTGCGCAATCCGCCGAGCACCGCCGCACCGGTCACGCGGCGCTCTCCCTCTTCGCCGACGCCGGAGCGCTGTCCCGCCACGATGCTCGCGTGGGCGTTCCACGCGTGCCCCGGCCCGACCACGAGGTTGTGGCTGCCGCTGCGCACGGGCGTGCCGGCGCTCGCCGGCGGCAGCTCGTTGTAGCCCAGGATGAGGTTGCCGACGTCTGCGGCCGGGCTCTGCGTGTAGAGGCCCGTCACCCCGTCGAAGCTGCCGGGCCCGGCGCCGCTGCGGATGTGCACATTGACGCCATCGAAGTACACGTCGGTCCCGACGCGCTCGATGAACGACAGCAGGGCCTGCAGACCGGAGACCTCCTCTTCCGCGGCATCCAGGCGTCCGTCGAGGGCGCCCAGCGCGTTCTCGACGCCGTCGCTCTCCGCCTCGAGCGCGGCCAGCCGCCCCGCGAGTGCGGCGTTCTCCGCCTCGAGCGCGGCCACGCGGGCGGCGAGGTCGCTGGCGTCCGTGCCCTCGCCACCGAACCCGTCCTCGAGGCGCTCGAGGCGCTCGATCAGGCCGGCGAGCAGCTCGCCCTCGCGGAGCTGCGTCTCGATGGTGGTGACCCCCGAAGGCGAGAGCGCATCGGCCCGGTCGGCGAACGCCGCGTGCGCCACCCGCCCCAGCGGCAGGCGTGGCGCGAGGGCGTCGCCCTCGACGGTCATCGCCACCCAGAGCCCGCGGCCATCGAGCACATCCTCGAGGCTGCCGTCCGCGCCGAGGGTCACCTGGAACCGCCCCTCGACCACGACGACATCGGTGAAGGTGTCGCTCCACAGCAGGGTGCCGGCTTCCGGGGCGTCGTGGACCTCGAAGAGCATGTCGAAGGCCCCGGAGGCGGGCGCATCGCCGTCGGCGAGCTCCCCGGAGAAGGGAAGCCCGGCGGCGGCGGCGCTCCCCGCGGCGGCGACGAGCATCGCGAGGGCGAGGAGCAGGGTGTTCGGGAAGCGTGCTTGGGTGGGGCTCATGGGTTCTCTCCGTCTCGGCGGGGTCGCGAGGGCGTTCGTGCGGGGAGGGTGCAGGGTCCGTGGCGCGCCGGCCGCGGTGGTCAGGGTGGTCATGGCTGTTCCGGGGCCAGGTCGCCCCGCACGCCGTCAGCGGGCCGGGCACGAAAGCGCGTGCCGGTGGCGGCGGGGGGGGCGTCCGGGGTGTGGACGGAGAAGCGCGTGCCTGCGGCGGTCCCACCGGGGTGGGGGCGAAGGGACGCGGTGTCCGGGCGGGTGTCGGAGGTCGAGGATCCACCGCCGGGGGTCGTCGTGCCCGACGACGACGGCGAGCCGCTCCCCGGTTCGGGGTCGCTCGAACCGTCGCCCGTGGGCTCACCGCTCGCATCGGACCGTGTCATGGGCGGCTCGATGCTGCGGTCGCCGCAGGCGGCGAACGCACCACCCAGCACGAGGATGCCGAGGAGGACCAGCCCGCGCAGGCCGATGGTGCGGGGCGCCGGACGGCGCCGTGGCGGGAGACTCGTGTTCGGGTTCGGGAGCCGGTGCATGGTGTCCAGCGGTCGGGGGGGGGGTCGGGGGCGAACGGAGAGGGCTTAGCAGATGCCTCGGCCACCGGGAAGACCCGGAGGCGTTGTCCGGTGCGTGGCGGCCCTTTCGGGCGTGTCGGGTCGATGATCGACATGGGGCGCGAATGCCTCTATAGGGTTCTTCCCCTGCGGCGGGGGTCACCGACCGTCCCCGCCCGCCTGTCCGGCCCGTCCCCCGCACCTGGTGCGCATGTCCCGCTCGCGCGACCACTTCCGCCGCGTACGTCCGCTCCTCCGCATGGAGCGCCCGCTCCTCGAGACGCTCGCTGCCCATCCCGGGCGGCTCTCCCCGCTGGACACGGCGCGCCTGCGCTACGCCCTCGCCCTGGGCCGCACCGGGGACATCCGGAGCGACGGCGGCGAGGACATCGATCTCTTCGACGCGGTGGCCCCCTTCCGGCACTGGCTCATCGAGGAGCTGGACCGCTGCGTGGATCCGACCCGACGGCAGCCCGTGGACTGGGACGCGCTGCGCCGGCTGCTCCCCCCGCTCACCACCCGCACCGGCGACGTGCGCGATCGCATCCTCGCCCGCGAGGTCAACCGCCTCAGCGAGGATCGCCTCGAGGACGAGCTCACCCGCCCGCGCCTCGTGCTCATCCTCGGCGGCGGCGGCGGGGCTGGCTACGCGCACCTCGGGCTCTTCTCCACCATCGCGGAGCTCGGCCTCTCCCCGTCCCTGCTCGTCGGCTCGAGCATGGGGGCCCTGATGGGCCTCTTCCGGTCCCTGCGCACCGACTACGATCCGATGCTGCTCGCGCTCGCCCTGCCGAAGCCCACGGAGTTCGCTCGCGTCTTCGGACCGTACCCGGGCTACTCGGTGTTCGGGTTTCCGGGCACGTTCGAGTTCCGTCTGCGCGCCCTCGCCGCCGAGACGTTCCAGACGGTTCTCGGCGAGCCGCAGCCGTCGTTCTCGGAGCTTCCCATTCCGCTCCGCATCCTCGGCACGGGCCTTCGCTCGGGCATCGGCCTCGCGCTCAACGAGGTCGAGAACGACATCGGCCGTACGCGCGCCCGCTTCACGCCGCTTGCGCTGCGCCGGCGGTTCCTGCTCTTCCAGCGCCTTGTGCAGCGCATGGTCGAGAACCCGCGATTCCTCGCCCGCGTGGTTTTCGGCGGCCCCGAGCTCGCGGACTTCGACCTGATCGACGCGGTGGGCTACTCGTGCTCCGTGCCGGGGCTGATCCACTTCGACACCTACGATGCTGCGAGCGCGTCGGCGTCCACCCTGCGCGACCTCTTCGCCACGCGCGGCTTCTTCCGCATCACGGACGGCGGCGTGGTGAGCAACGTCTCCGCGCGCACCGGGTGGGATGCGGTGCAGGAGGGGGCGGTGGGATCGCGCAACGCGTTCGTGCTCGCCCTCGACGCCTTCTCGCCGGAGGTCGTGCCCACCAACCTTCCCTGGATTCCGGTCCAGCGGCTGGCGAAGCGCTCGGTGGCCATCGACGCGCCCTTCGCCGACCTCATGCTGCCCTGGCGGCAGCCCCCGTCGCCGTTGCGCGTGCTCCAGGGCTGGGACAGCCTGCAGCGGGTCATCGCCCGCAGCCGTGAGCAGCTCCATGCGCACCGCGCGCACATCGCCTTCCGCATGCGGCCCCTCCCGCGCTGGGTCGAGCTGTGCCCCATCGCCGAGACCGCCGACGCCCTCCCCTGACCCCGGGCCTGCCGTGATCCGCTACCGCGTTGCCATCGCCGAGCCTCAGCGCCACACCGCGCTCCTGCACCTCTCCGCCCCCGCCGGGCCCGACGGCCTCACGCTCCACTTCCCGGCGTGGACCCCGGGCTCCTACCTCCTTCGGGAGTTCGCGCGCTATGCCGATGAGCCCGGCGCGGAGGATGATCTGGGCAGGACGCTTCCGCTCCACCGGGACCACCACGCCTCGTGGACCATCGCCGCCCCCGAGGGCAGCACCGTGCACGTGCGGTGGACGGTGTGGGCCCACGAGCTCACGGTGCGCACGCCCCACATCGACGATACGCACGCGTTCTTCACGGGCACCAACCTGCTCCCCCTCGTCGCGGGTCGGACGGACGAACCCGTCCGCCTCGAGCTCCGCGGACCGCGCGGCTGGGAGGTCTTCTGCCCCCTCGACGTCGCCCCGTCGCGCGACGGCGGCGAGGATGCGGCGTGGCCGCGGGCCGACCTTCTCGGCGAAACCCACGCGTTCACCGCGCCGGACTACGATCGGCTGGCCGACGCCATCGTGGAGGTGGGACCCCACCGCTCCACCACCGTGGAGGTCGAGGGGGTGCCGCATCGGCTGGTGCTCTGGGAGGACGGGGCCGTGGACATCGATCTCGAGCGGCTCGCCCGGGAGACAGCCGAGCTCGTGCGGACCAACGCGCGGCTGTTCGGCGGGTTGCCGTATCCGCGCTACGACTTCGTGTTCCATGTGACCGAGGACGGGCGCGGGGGGCTCGAGCACCTCAATTCCACCGCGCTCGCGGTGCCGTGGAAGGCGTTCACCACCGACGAGGGGCGCGTGGACATGCACACGCTCATCGCACACGAGCACCTGCACGTGTGGAACGGAAAGCGCATCCGGCCGGAGGCGCTCGGGCCGTTCGACTACCTGCGGGAGAACCACACGCGCGCGCTGTGGGTGGTCGAGGGCCTGACCGTCTACATGGACGAGCTCCAGACCCTTCGCGGCGGACTGATCGACCGCGAGGGCTACCTGCGGCTGCTCGGCCAGGCCATCCGGCGGTTCGAGACGACACCGGGCCGGTTCGGGCAGAGCCTCGCCGACGCCTCCCTCGACGCGTGGATCCGCCTGTATCGCCCGGATGCCAACAGCATCAACCGCACGGTGTCCTACTACCTCAAGGGCGGGCTCGTGTGGTTGTGCCTCGACCTGCACCTGCGCACGGCGACCGGAGGCGAGCGTTCGGTGGACGACGTGCTGCGGCTGCTCTGGCGGCGGTACGAGGAGGATGGGCAGGGATACGCCGACCACGCCCTGCCCGCCCTCATCCGGGAGGCCACCGGCGTGGACGTCGCCGACCTCGTCCACGCGTGGGTCGAGCGGCGGGACGTGCAGCCCGACCTCGACGCCGCCCTCGGATCGCACGGGCTGCGCATCGAGCGGACCCGCAGCGGCGCCCCGGACCTGGGCCTCGTGCTCGGCACCGAGGGGGCGGACGTGGTCGTGCGCTCCATCGTGGCCGACGGACCGAACGCGGAGGGCGCGCTGGCGCCGGGTGACGTGCTCGTCGCCCTCGATGGTCGCCGGGTGTGGCCGGGGAGCCTGCGCGCGCTGCTCGACTCGCTCGCGCCGGGGGCGCAGCTCGAGGGCCACGTGTTCCGCCGCGGCGTGCTCCGCGCGCTGCCGCTGTTCACCGCGGAGCAGGGCTGCCTCGAGGAGGTTCGCGTCCTTCCGGTGGACACCCCGACCGAGGAGCAGCGCGCGCTGCTCGAGGGCTGGCTCGGCGGGGGATCGCCGTCGCGCTGACGGAGCCGCTCAGGGGGCTGCGGCCTCGCCGAGCCCGGGCCAGGCGATCCACACCACGCCTCCACCGCGGGCTGCCGGCCACTCGCCGTCGGTCGCCCGCCAGGGGTGGAGGGGCTCGTCGTGGGGCCAGGCCCACCCTGCGGAGAGCGCCACCTTCACGAGGAGGCTCCACTCGGTGAGGGGGTCGTCGACCTGCAGGATGATCGGACGCGGGCCGGAGGCGAGGCCGCGGGTCACGGCGTCGCCGAGCCGGGCGAAGAAGGCGGGATCGGCCCAGCGGATGTAGACGTCGCCGACGGCGGCCGCCTGCGCCTCGATGGGGAGCGCGTCGGGCTCGTCGGCCGCGTCGGCTGCACTGTCCCGGTCGGCGTCGCCCTCCTCGTCCCCTGTGCCTGGGGGGGGCTCGGGCTCGACCTCTTCCACGCCCACCACCCGCACGCCGCGGAGCCGGACGCGGATGACGAGTCCCTGTTCCGGGGGGTCGAGGGTGGCGCGAAAGGGGAGGGTCCGGGCGCGCCCGTCGGCGGGGTCGATGGCGAGCCAGTGGAGGGTGGAGACGCCGGTGCTGGCGAGGGTGCGGTGGAGGGTGGCGAGGGTGCCGGCCTGGGTGTCGCTGTCGGCGAGCACGGCCATGCGCGGGCTCCCGGCGAAGCGTTCGGGGACGCCCTCGTCCATGCGTTCGACGTGCTCGACGAGGGTGGGGAGGACGTCGTCCTCGACGTGTCCGGCGAGGGGGGCGGCGAGGCCGGCGAAGGCGAGCACGTCGAGGCCGGGTGCCGCCCAGGGGCCGTCTCCGGCGAGGAGGGTCCAGCGTCCGGCGAGGGCGGTGGCGTCGGGGTCGAACACGACGACCGGCCGGAGGGTGAGGGCGAGGCCGTCGCTGCGCACCACGAGGGTGCGGCGGGCGTGGGATCGGGGAAGAATGTGGGCGGGGGCACCGGCGGCGAGCGGGGGGAGCACGGGTGGATCGAGCCGGAGGTCGGTGCGCCAGAGGCTGCGGGGCAGTGGCTCGTCGACACGCACATCGAGCAGTCCGGAGCCGACGGCGCCGAGCCCCGGGGTCCACCAGCGGGCGACGCGGACATCGGCGGCGGCGTCGCGCAGGGCGTGGCGGCGGACGGTGTCGACGGCGTGGAGCCAGAGGATCTCGGCGCTGGCCCAGTGTTCGCTGCCGGCGGGAGCGTGGGCGTCGGCGAGGAGGCCGAGGGTGTTGAGGCAGGTGTCGGGCGCGCAGGAGCAGAGGGTGCGCCCGAGCTCCTCGTCGACGAGCTCGGCCATCCACAGCAGGGTTCCGCTGCAGTGCTCTGCGGCCGCGGCCACGTCGAGCCGGGGGAGCGCGTGGGCGAGGGCGGCGATGCGCACCTCCGGGACGTGGCGCCACCGCGGCGCGACGTCGTCGGACCAGAGGGCGGCGGGGCCTTCCGCGAGCACGGAGAGGGCCACGCGGGAGCGGGGGTCCTCGATGCCGGTGGCGAGCAGGGCGGTGGCGAGGGCAGGCGACGGGTCGTCGGCGCGGCCGGGGAGGAGCAGGTCGAGGGAGGCCTGTGCGGCGGCGGGTCGCGGTTCGGGGAGCAGGAGGAGGTCGGCGAGGAGGCGTTCGCGGGCGAGCAGGAGCTCGGTGGCGGTCTGTCCCGACGCGCGTTCGAGGGCGAGCAGGAGGTGCCGGGTGAGTTCGGGGAGGGTCTCGTCGAGTTCGGCGACCTGAAGGTCGAGCCAGAGTCGGGCGCTGGTCCGGGTGGCCGGTGCGGGGTCGTCCCGGCCGGCCTCGCCGATGAGCGGCAGGCACCCGCCGACGGCGACGGCGCCGGCGGCGAGGAGGGAGAGGAGGAGTCTGCGCATGGAACTCGTGCGGAGAGGGCGCGGGCGATGCGGCGCGCGGTCCGCGGCGCGGGCGTGCGTTCGGGTGCTTGTGCGCGGGGCGCGGGCGGCCTACCCGGGCACCGGTGCGACGAGCGCGATCCCCGATCCGGGGCGAGCCGTCAATGGCTTCCTGTTCCGCCCTCCCCTCCCGGCAATACCCCATGACCATCGATCACGACGACCCGGCGCTGCTCTCGGAGCGGAAGGTGGACCATCTGGAGCTGTGCCGCAGGCAGGACGTGGAGTACCGGGATCGGACGACGTTGCTGGAGGAGGTGCAGCTGCTGCACGACACGCTGCCCGAGGTCCACGCCGACCGGATCGATCTGGGCACACGCCTGTGCGGACGATCCCTTCGGCTTCCGTTCATGATCAGCGGGATGACGGGGGGGGCGCGGGAGGCCGCGGCGGTGAACCGGACGCTGGCGGCGGTGGCGCAGGCGCGGGGTCTGGCGTTCGGGGTGGGTTCGCAGCGTGCGATGCTGCGGGATCCGGGGTTGCGGGAGACGTATGCGGTGCGGGACGTGGCGCCGGACATCTTCCTGTGCGGCAACATCGGGGTGACGCAGGCGGTGGAGCTGGGGGTGGACGGGCTGGGGGAGCTTGTGGAGGCGATCGGGGCGGACGCGCTGTGTGTTCATCTGAATCCGGCGCAGGAGACGATCCAGGATCACGGGGACCGGGATTTCACGGGGTGCGTGGAGGCGATCGGGCGGGCGGTCGAGGGGTTGCCGGTGCCGGTGATCGCGAAGGAGACGGGGTGCGGGATGAGCCCGCGACCGCTGGCCCGTCTGGCGGGGGTGGGGGTGCGGACGGTGGACGTGTCGGGGGCGGGGGGGACGACGTGGGTGGGGGTGGAGGCGCTGCGGGGTTCGCCGCGGCGACGGGCGCTGGGGGAGCTGCTGTGGGACTGGGGGGTGCCGACGGCGGCGGCGGTGGTGTGGGGGCGTCGCGCGGGGATGGAGGTCATCGCGTCGGGGGGCCTGCGCAACGGGCTGGACGCGGCGCGGGCGATCGCGCTCGGGGCGAGCGTGGCGTCGGCGGCGCTGCCGTGGTTGCGGGCGGCGATGGACGGGGGGGAGCAGGCGGCGCTGGATCTGGCGGATCACTGGGAGGACGCGCTGCGTGCGGTGTGTCTGCTGACGGGGAGCGCGGACCTGGATGCCCTGCGGCGGGCGCCGCGGATTCTCGGGCCGACGCTGCGGCAGTGGGTGGATGGTGCGGCCGAGGGAGGATCGCGATGAGCGACGACGGCACGAGGAACGCCGACGGGGCGGCGGTGGCGGACGAGGAGGCGCGGGAGCGGGCGAGGGCCTCGCGCAGGCCGGACTTCTGGGAGGCGTTGTACCTGCGGGCGGAGACGGGCTGGGACCTCGGTGGGCCGACGCCGGTGCTGCGGGCGGCCCTCGACACGGGGCTGCTGGGGGAGCCGGGCCGCATCGTCGTGCCCGGCGCGGGACGGGGGTACGACGCGGTCCTGCTGGCGGAGCGGGGGTTCGCGGTGACGGCGGTGGACTTCTCGGCGAGCGCGGTGGCGCACCTGCAGGGAGAGGCGGCGGCGCGGGGGCTCGAGATGGACGTGCGGCAGCAGGACGTGTTCGCGCTGGAGGAGGAGCCGGCGGGCTGCATGGATGCGTGCTTCGAGTACACATGCTTCGTGGCGATCGACCCGGCGCTTCGCGAGCGGTACGCGGCGCTGCTGACGCATCTGGTGCGGCCGGGAGGCCGCCTGCTGTTCCTGGCGTTTCCGCTGGGGAAGGAGTCTCCGGGACCGCCGCACGGGCTGACCCTGGAGGAGCTGGAGGGGCTCTTCGGGGAGGCGTGGCGATGGGTGATCGACACGGAGGCGCCGGCGAGCGTGGAGGCGCGGCGTCCGATGGAGCGGCTGGTTCTGCTCGAGCGGCGGGCGGGTGCGTAGCGGGGCAGCACCGGGGCAAGGGCCGTCGTCGCGGGAGATCCGCAGCCGACTCGCCGCGTCATCGTTGCGACTGCAGGCAGTTTCCGGGGGCATCGCATGCTTGCGCCGAATTGCGGGAATTGGTTGACTGGACGCAGCCGGTTCCGCGGCCCGCCGTTCGCCCTCCCCTGCAGGTTTCTCATGTGCAGCCCTCTTCGTTCGCCAGCCCTTCTTCCGGTTGCGCTTCTGGCCCTGCTGATCGCGGGCTGCGACACGAGCCTTCAGGCGCCGGCGGATCCGCTGTCGAGCGGGTCGACCGCGGGCACGGACGAGGACGTGAGCGGCGGGACGAGCGACGCGACGGTGCCGGGCACCGACGTGAGCGGGTCGGGGAGCGGCGAACCCACGGGGTCCGAGCCCACGGGGTCCGAGCCCACGGGGTCCGAGGGGACGGTGCGGGCGCGGAACGCGTGTGGCGGCACGGCGGATCTGGTGCACGACGGCGAGGAGGCGCGGCCGGGGGAGGGGTGCGGTCCCTGCGGGGACGCGCGGCTGGTCTGCGAGGGGCTGGACGGCCTTCGCTGCGAGGGGGGGACCGAGCGGAACGCGTGTGGCTCGTGCGGGGCGCTGCCCCGCGAGCCGGGCGAGGCGTGCGGGCCGTGCGAGGACGGGACGTGGGTCTGTCGGGAAGACGGTTCGCTGGACTGCGAGGGGGCGCGAGCACCGGACCGGTGCGGCGGATGCGGGTATCTCCCGGGCATCCCCGGGGAGGCGTGCTCTCCCGCCGCCGGGCAGGGTCTCGACGGGGTGAACACCTGGGTGTGCGACGGGACCGAGGTGGCGTGTGTGGAGGGGGCCCGGAACGGCTGCCGGGGGGAGCAGGTGCTGCGTTTCGCGGGCGAGCCGGCGGATCCCGGGGAAGCGTGCGGGGAGTGTGGGGACGGGGTCCTGGTGTGCGCGGGGTCGAACAGCCTGCGGTGCGAGGGGGCGACGGAGCGCAACGCATGCGGCGGCTGCGCTCCGCAGACGGGCGAGCCGGGCGAGACCTGCGGCCGATGCGGGGAATGGGTCTGTGATGGGGACGCTCCCGGCGGCCTGGTGTGCGAGGAGCGGGTGAACATCTGCGGCGGCTGCGGCGATCTCGAGGAACCCCCGGGCACCTCCTGCGGCGAAGGCGCCGTGTGGGCGTGTGCGCTGAACCTGGCTCCGGAGACACCGGCGAGCGAGCAGCTGCGCTGCCTCGACGTGGCGGAGATCCGCAATGGATGCGGGGGAGGCGGCTCGCTCGATGCGCGTCCCGGGGGCACGTGCGGCGCGTGCGAGGATCGGGTGTTTCGCTGCCTCGACGAGGAACGGATCGACTGCCGGCCGCAGACGGGGAGCAGCACGGTGGAGAGCTGCGGGGCGTGCGACGGGGAGAGCGCGCTGGTCGGCGGCGCGTGCGGGACCTGCGGGCAGGGCACCTGGACCTGCCCGCAGGGCGCATACACCTGCGAGGAGGCGGGCGACCCGCTGCGGAACCCGTGCGGCGGCTGTGGCATCCTGCCCGAGGATGTCGCCCCCGGGAGTGCCTGTGGCGTCGCGAACGACGGCTTCTGGGCGTGCAGCACGACCCGCGATCCCGGGTACGCCGTCGAGTGTTCCGCCCTCGTGGACGCCGAAGTGCAGCGGTGCGACGGTCTGCGGTGCGAGTCGGAGAACCGCGAGTGCATTCCGGAGGAGATCCGGAGGCACGCGCGCTGCGGCCGATGCCTCGAAGGCTTCGAGGAGGTGGACGGTCGGTGCGCGAGGAGCGGGTGCGAGAGCGGGATCGGGACGACGGGCTGCCCCCAGTTCTCGTTCGACCGCGGCGTGCTGGTGTACCGTCCGCGCCCCGGATTCACCGCCGACTCCCTGGGCGTTCACGAGTACATCGATCTGCAGGAGGCCATCGACGCCGTGTCGGTGAACCCGAACCGTGACCACGTCTATGTGGAGGGTTCCGGCTCGGCGGAGAATCGGTTCTCGATCGAGCAGCCCGTGCTGCTGCGCGACGGCGTCAGCATGTTTGGCGGCTTCGAGGTGGTGCAGGACGGGGAGGACGACGGCAGCGGACGCGGCACCTGGCGCCAGCCGGGCCCCGAGTTCCGCACGTGGGTGGAGTCGAGCGCTCCGGTGGCGCTCCGGATCGTGGACTACTCGGAATCCGGAACCCTGCGGCGCATGAACTTCCGCGCTGCGGACGCCACCGAGCCGGGAGAGTCGTCGCAGGCGCTGATCCTCCGGGACGTGACCGGACCGCTCCGGATCGAGCAGGCGATGTTCGTGGCCGGGGCGGGCGCCGACGGGGAGCACGGACGCGATGGGCTGCAGGGAGAGTCGGGTCCGGATGGCCGCAGCAGCACGGGCCGCGACGGTGCATCGGGGAGCTGGACCCCCTGCGGAGGCCCGAGCGGAGACGGCGGAAGCGGTGGACAGCCCTCCCGCATCAACGGGGCCGGCGGGAGCGCGGGTGTCCCGCCACGCGGCGGGGCAGGCGGGAGAGGGGGCAGCGGCGCGCAGACCGCGCTCGGTCTGTCGTGCCGCAGCGGCGACGCGGGCAGGGAGGGCCAGCCCGGCACCGCCGGAGCGGACGGAGCGCATGGTGCGGTCCCCGGCATGCAGGCGGGCGGCACGGTGGGCGCGCAGGGCCGCTGGCGTGCCCGGGGAGGTGGGCACGGGCTCCCCGGGCAGGCCGGC
>REDH01000139.1 GCA_007693585.1 Deltaproteobacteria bacterium | reverse complement strand
ACGGGGTGGTGGACGGGGTGCTGGGGGCGGATGGCGAGCCGGAGCCGTTGTCCCGGCCGTGCTACACGGGTCCCGAGGGGACGGAGGGCGTGGGGGAGTGTCGGGCCGGGGTGCAGGTGTGCGCGGGCGGGGAGTGGCCGAGCGCGTGCGAGGGTCAGGTGACGCCGCAGCCCGAGGTGTGTGACGGTCGGGACAATTCGTGCAGCGGGGAGGCCGACGACAGCCCGGGGGATGTGGGGGGCGCGTGCGACACCGGCCTTCCGGGTCGATGTGCGGCGGGAACCTGGGTGTGCACCGATGACGGCGAGCGCGTATGCCAGCAGAATCGGGAAGCGCTTGCGGTGGAGACGTGCAACAACGAGGATGACACCTGCGATGGCATCGTCGACGGAACGCCGGGGGAAGAGGGTGCTCGCGTCCCCCTCACGCGTCCCTGCTACACGGGTCCGGAGGGGACCGCCGGGGTGGGCAACTGCCGCGCCGGCACCCAGACCTGTACCGCGGGCGACTGGGGGAGCACGTGTGACGGGCAGGTGACCCCGCAGCCCGAGACCTGCAACGGCGAGGATCAGAGCTGCAACGGCACGGTCGACAGTCCGGTCCCGGCGGATGCGCCCCTGTGGTATCGCGATGCGGACGGCGACGGCTTCGGCAACCCGTCGGTGTCCCTGCGCGCCTGCAGCCAGCCATCGGGGTACGTGAGCAACAATCAGGACTGCGACGACTCCAACCCGTTCATCAACCCGAATGCGCAACCGCGCTGCGACGGTGCGCGCAACAACTGTCAGCCCGGTTCCGAGCAGCATGGATGTCCGGCCGGATGCACGGGAATCTACAACCCGAACACGCAGCGCGGTTACATGTTCTGCCAGGGGGGCGGGCGCAACTGGGATTCCGCCCGGAGCATGTGCCTCGGGCAGTCGGGCATGGATCTCGTCAGCATCCACAGCACCGCCGAGCACAACTGGGTGCTCGGCAGCGCGCCGTGGAGCTGGGGCCAGCTGTGGATCGGTGGGCGCCAGAGCTCCCCGAGCCAGAACGTCTTCGGCTGGAGCAACGGCGCCACCTGGAACTACAACGGGGGGTGGGGTTCGGGCGAGCCGAACAACGTCAACGAGCAGTGCGTGGAGATGGAGCGGACCCGTCAGCGGGCGAATGGGAGCGGCGCCGGCGCGTTCAACGACAACAGCTGCGGACTCAACCGCAACGAGTACATCTGCGCGTGGACCCAGTGGCCCCAGCGCCCTTGAGCGAAGGAGACGGGGAGCGTCTCCGGGTGGCTCGAGGCGGAAGGGGTCCGCGGCCGATCCGCGCTGTTGCTCAGTTGGTGCCGAAGTACTGGCTGGGCCGCTGGCTGGGCCGGGAGGGACGGCTGTCGGAGGGGCCCATGTAGCCCGGTCGGGTCGCGGGCCGCGTGGCGGGCCGTGTGGCGGGTCGCTCGTCGGTCGGGGTGGGTCGTGTGGCGGGTCGTGTGGCGGGTCGCGTGGCGGGCCGGGTGTCCGCGGGGGGATCCGGATCGACGCTCGGGTCGGGCTCTGCGGCGGACGGCGGATCCTCCGCGGGCGGATCTTCGGAGGGGCGTGCCCGGCGGTCATCGTCGCCGCCGGCCGTCCGTTGTTCGGGCTCTGCTGCGGGCGGTGTGTCGGTCGCCGCGCTGTCCGTGCGCGGGTCGTCCCCGGCGGTTGCGGCGGCCAGGGCCACCGCGTCGCCGAAGTGCTCCCGGGCGGCGTCGGCGTCGGGGAGCTCGACGAGGGTGGGGTCATGGCCCTCGCTGCGGAGCTCGATGCGGGCGGGCCAGGCGAGGGTGTCGGGATCGATGGACAGGGGGGTTTCCCCTGCGGCGGTGCCGTTGATGTGGACCTCGGCGCCGGGGGGGGTGGAGGTGATCCGCAGGGGCTCGTTGGTTCCTTCGGGCTCGGGATCGTCGGCGGGGAGGACGGCGGCGATCGTGTCGTCCGCCGGCTCGGCGCTGGGAGGCGTCTCTGCTCCGGCGTCTTCGCCGTGGTCCGCGGTGGCGGCCTGGGGCGTCTCCTGGAGGTAGCCTCCGCGATCGCTCAGCAGGAAGTACCCCGCGGCCACCGAGGCGCCCACCACGGCGAGGGCGAGGAGCACGGCGACGGCGACGAGGGCGCCACGGCCACTCCTGCGCTGGACCTGGGCGGTATCCCCCGGGGCCTGGGGAGCGCCCTGTCCGAAGGGGGCCTGCGGGGCTGCCGCGGCGGCCGGGGCGGCGAAGGCCGGTGCCATCGAGGCCGAGGGCGCGGGGAAGGACTGGCTCGGCGTGTTCTGCGGCGTCCACCCGGGCGCCTGGTTCTGGCCCGTGAGGGCGGGGATGGGGCCGAGCCCCTGGAGGTTGGAGAGGTCGGCGAGCATCTCGGCGGCGCTCTGGTATCGCTCGGTGACATCCTTGGCCACGGCCCTGCGGATGACCCGTCCGAGGGGGCTTGATTCGATGGCGGGGTCCATGGGGACCGGCTGGTCGACGCGCATGTGCATCACGGCGACGGCCATGGGGGTTTCCGCATCGTAGGGCGGTTTTCCCTGAAGCAGCTCGATCATCATGATGCCGAGCGAGTAGAGATCGCTGGCGGGGAAGGCGACGGACCCGGTCACCCGCTCGGGGGCGACGTAGTGCGGCGAGCACATGAGTTCGCCGGTCTGGGTGAGCCCCTTGTCGCCGGCAGCGTCGAGGCTCTTCGCGATGCCGAAGTCGAGCACCTTCACGTAGTCGACCTCGCCGACGAGGTTCACGAGGAAGACGTTGGCGGGCTTGAGGTCGCGGTGGATGATGCCGGCGGCATGGGCCTCGTTGAGGCTCTTGAGGACCTGGGCGGTGATTCGGGCCACCCGTTCGGGCTGCAGTCGGCCTTCCTTCTGCAGCATGTCGTCGAGGGCCTGACCCTCGAGCAGCTCCATCACGAGGTAGAGGCATCCTCCCGGGGTGATTCCGCTGTCGGAGACCTTGATCGTGTTGTGGTGCTTCAGCCGCGCCACGGTGTCGACCTCGCGCTTGAAGCGTTCGGCGAGGTCGCCACGGCGGCTCATGATGGGGTCGAGCACCTTGATGGCCACGCTGCTGCCGGTTCGGTGGTCGCGGGCCTCGAAGACCGCGGCGAAACCACCTTCTCCGAGGACACGCACGACCTCGTAGCGGTCGTCGACCCGGCTGCCGATGGCGGGCATCGCCGGATCTTCGGCGATTCGGTAGGTTGTGGCACTCATGTCATGCTCGCGAGCGAAGTGGGGTGGCACGGCCTTGCCGCGACCAGTCTAGCCTGTTCGACGGCTCAACCACAAATGGCTTCAATGGGAAAGGGCAGATCGTGCGGTGGACGGGCGGGGGAATGCGGCGGGATCCTCACCGGGCCATGTCGGGTTGCACAGCCTGATCCGGCGGGCTAGAGCGAAGCGGTCAGGGGGGACGGGAGAGGGTCACCAGTTCCGAACGGGAGAAAGACGATGCAGCGCATTCTGACGGGCGATCGCCCGACGGGCCCCCTTCACCTCGGCCATCTGGTGGGCACGCTCCGCAACCGTGTCCGCCTGCAGGAGAAGTACGACACCATCCTGATCATCGCCGACCTGCACATGCTCACGACCCGTCCCGGGCGCGAGGACATCGAGCGCATCACGGACAACGCGCGGGGGCTGGTGCTCGACTACCTGAGCGCAGGCATCGACCCCGATCGAACAACCATCTACCTGCAGTCCGCGATTCCCGAGGTCTACGAGCTCAACACGCTGTTCCAGAACCTGGTGACCGTGAACCGGCTGGCGCGCATTCCCAGCCTCAAGGAGATGGCGCAGAACGCTCACCTCGACGAGGACTCCATGCCCTATGGGCTGCTGGGCTATCCGGTGCTGCAGGCGGCGGACATCCTGCTGCCCCGGGCGCATCTCGTTCCGATCGGCCGGGACAATCTCTCCCATGTCGAGGTGTCCCGCGAGATCGCCAGGCGGTTCAACAACCTGTATGGGGAGGTCTTTCCGCTCCCCGAGCCGCTCCTGGGCGACATCCCGTCGCTGGTGGGCACGGACGGGCGGGGCAAGGCTTCGAAGTCCGCGGGCAACGCGATCATGCTCTCGGACGACGCGGCCACCGTTCGCAAGCGGGTGCGGGGGATGTTCACCGACCCGGCCCGCGTGCGCGCGGACATTCCCGGGACCGTCGAGGGCAACCCGGTGTTCGTCTACCACGACGCGTTCAACCCGGACGCGGCCGAGGTGGAGGAGCTCAAGGAGCGCTACCGGGCCGGGCGGGTCGGGGACGGGGAGGTGAAGGAACGGCTGGTCGAGGCCCTCGAGCGCAACGTCTTCGCGGAGCTTCGGGAGCGTCGTTCGCGCTGGGCTTCGGAGAAGGGGCTCGTCGACGAGATCCTGTGGGACGGTACGGAGCGGATGAGGGGCATCGCCCGCGACACGATGCGCGAGGTCCGCAAGGCCATGGGGCTGGATCGCGCCATGGTCCGCATGCGGCGGGCGGCGGAGAGCAGGGCGAAGAAGAAGGGCGTGTCCGACTGAGGGATCCGGGGCCGCGACGCGGTACGCTGGCTCAGGGCGCGCCGGCGTTCAGCACGGCGGGGCGCTGCAGGAAGAGGTTCTCCTCGCAGGTTCCGCCGAGGTCGTCCGAGATGTTGCCGTCGACACAGCGGGTGTTGTCCCACCGCACCCGCTCGAAGGTCGAGCCCGTCACCCGCGCGGCGTGGAGGTTCGCATCGGTGAGGTTGGCGCGGTTGAAGTCGCACATGCCGAACGCGCCGCCGGTCAGGGATGCGCCGGTGAGCTGCGCTGCGCTGAAGCGGGCCCGGGTGGCGCTGGCGCCGGCGAGCTGCGCCCGCGACAGGTTGGCCCCCGAGAGGTTCGCCTCGTCGAGCCGTGCTCCGGAGAGATCGGCGCGCGTGAGATCGGCCTCCGACAGGTCCGTTCCGCGCAGCTGGGCACCGCTGAGGTCGGCTCTCGCGAGCGACAGTCCGGACAGGTTGGCGCCCGACAGCAGCGTCCCGGTGAGCGTGGCGCCCTGCAGGTCGGCTCCGGTGAGTCGCGCGTCCACCAGCCGTGCTCCGGCGAGATTGGCCTCGCCGAGATTCGCGTCCTGGAGGCTGGCGCCGGTGAGGTTGGCGCCAGCGAGATCGGCCTGCTGCAGGTTGGCGCCGGCCAGGAAGGCTTCGCCGAGGTTCGCGAACCGCAGGTCCGCGCCCTCCAGGTTCGCGCCCTGAAGCTGCGCCTGCTGCAGGTTGCAGCCGGTGAACGATGCGCCCTGCAGGTCGGCGCCGCGCAGCTGGACACCGGGGAGGCTGGCACCGGAGAACCGTGCTCCCCGAAGCTGGACGCCGTCGATGCGGGTGTCGGCGAAGGTCGCGCCGCGGAGGTCGGCGCGATCGAGCACCGCGTTCGAGAGGTCCACCCCGCGCAGGCTGGCCCCCCGCAGGTCGGCGCCGGTGAGATCCGCCCCCCGGAGCGTCGCATTGCGCAGCATGGCGCCGCGGAGGTCGGCGCCGGTCAGGTCGGCGTCCGCGAGGTCGGCGCGCGGCATGTGGGCGGTGCGCAGGTCCGCCCCCTGCAACCGGATCCCGGCGAGGGAGGCGCCGGGCGCGGTCAGCCCGGACAGGTCGGCCTCTGCGCAGTCCGCTCTCGGGGCGAGGCTGCAGCCCGGGCGCTCGGCGTGGGTGGGGGTGGGCACTCGCCTTGCATCGCGCCGGCTCTGCTCGACGGTGGACCGGGCGGCGCCGACCGCTGTACCGGCGGCCTCGTCGGCCGGGTCGGAGCGCTCCGGCACCCCGGGCGCGGGGTCGGCGTCATTCGCGCCGCAGGTGCAGCCGGCCACCGGCAGCCAGGAGGCGGCCATCACGAGGACCACGAGACGGAGCAAATGGACACCTGCGGGCATGGCCGGACCTCGTTCGGGGGTCGGTGGGATGGGTTGCGTCGTCGGAGCCGGGGGGCGAGCCTGCGGGGCCGCGATGCAGGGGTTTACAGCCGAGCCGTCGCGGGTATGCTTGCGCGTCGCCGTGACGCTCGGCTCCTGCCTCCGCGATGTAGCCTCTGGGGCCGGCGTCGGCAAGCGGGGGCAGGGGCGTCGGCTGGTGGTGACGCGGGCCCCTGTGCAGGAGGGTTGCGATGGACGAGGTCGGCGCTCCGGCGCTCGCGTTCGAGCAGGTGTCGATCAGCTACGGCGGCCAGGGGTTCGCGCTGGACGCGGTCAGCCTGGAGATCGCGCCCGGGGAACGCCACGCGCTCCTGGGCCCCAGCGGCTCGGGCAAGACCACGCTCCTGCGCGCGGCCGCAGGGTTCGAGCCGGTTCGGGCCGGTCGGATCCTTCTCGGCGGGCGCGTGGTCGACGACGGCAGCCACCGGGGGTTCATCCCGCCGGAGGGTCGAGGGATCGGCTTCGTGTTTCAGGACTACGCGCTCTTTCCGGAGCGATCGGTCGCGCAGAATGTGGGGTTTGCCCGAAAGAGGGCGGATCCCGGGCGCGTGCGCACCCTGCTGGCTCAGGTGGGGCTCGAGGCCTTCGCCGATCGGGTGCCCTCCGAGCTGTCCGGCGGGCAGCAGCAGCGCGTCGCGCTGGCCCGTGCGCTGGCCAGCGAGCCCTCCCTTCTCCTGCTCGACGAGCCGTTCTCGAACATCGACAAGTCGCTTCGTCGATCCCTGCGGGAGTCAACCCTGCGCCTGCTCGACGCCTCCGGGGTCGCCGCCGTCTTCGTGACCCACGATGCCGAAGAGGCCATGGCCGTGGGAGATCGGCTGACCGTGCTCGCCGAGGGTCGCGTCCTGCAGTCCGGGACCGCGATGGAGCTGTATCGCGCCCCCCGCACCCTGGACGTGGCGAGGACGCTTGGAGATGTAGCCCTGCTGGCCGCGACTCCGGTCGCCGCAGGTGTCGTCGAGACCGCACTCGGCCGCCTCGCCGTCGACGGGGGGGAGGGCGGAACGGTCCTGCTCCGCCCGGAGGACCTGGTGGTGGAGTCGCCGGTGGAGGACGGGTCGGCCAATGCTCGCCTGAGAACCATTCGTTTCCTCGGGCCGGTGTGCGAGCTGATCCTGGACGCGGGAGGGGGCTCCCTGACCGCCCGCTGTGCAGCCGCGGATGCACCGGTCGCGACGGGGCCCGCCCGCGTGCAGGCACGCCGGCCCGGCAGGCTGGTTCCCGATCCTCCTCCCCCGGGCGCGTGCTGACAACGTTGCGTTCGCGTCATACGGTTGACACCGTCCCGGAGGACCCTTTGGGGGGTCGTCCGCCGTCCTTCCCATGAATCCACGGTTTTGGCCATGAATCTCAGGACCCCGTTCACGGTACTCGTACTCGCGGTGTGGCTCGCCTCCTGTGGCGGCGCGCCCACCCCGCCCGTCGCTTCCGTGGAGGACCGCATCGGGCCGGAGGCTCCGCGCACCCTCACTGTCATCGGCATCAGCGACTTCCACGGCGCCCTCGAGCCGCTCGAGGTCGAGTCCGCCGACGGCCACATCGTCACCGTGGGCGGAGCGGCCCTGATCGCTGCCTACATCGAGCGAATCCGGCAGGACGCGGACGGCCCGGTCGTGATTCTCGATGGCGGTGACCTGTTCCAGGGAACCCTCGTGAGCAATCTCCAGCTCGGCGCTCCGGTCATCCGGTTCCACAACCACATCGGGGTCACGGCCGCGGCGGTCGGGAACCACGAGTTCGACTTCGGCCCCGACACGCCGGAGCGGACCGTTCCCCTCCTCGACGAGGACGATCCTCGCGGTGCCCTCAAGGCCCGCGCTGCAGAAGCCAGCTTTCCCCTGCTCGCGGTCAACATGCGTGACGGCGACGGAGAGATCCCCTCCTGGAGCGGCGCCAGCGTCGTGGTCGAGCACGAGGGCGTGCGCATCGGGATCATCGGCGCTGCCACCGAGGACACCGCGACGACCACGGTCGGGGCCAACGTCGTGGGCCTCGATTTCCCGTTCGCCGCGCCCTTCATCGCGGACGAAGCCGAACGCCTCCAGCAGGAGGAGGGCGTTGATCTCCTGTTGCTCACCGCTCACTTCGGCGCCGGGTGTGCGGACTTCTCCGATCCCGACGACACCAGCAGCTGCCGACCCGGAGAGATGTTCCGGGTGCTGGATGACCTGCCCGAGGGCCTCCTGCGTGTCGCCGTCGGCGGACACACGCACCAGGGGGTGGCCCACCGTTACCGGGACACCGCGGTCATCCAGGCCTTTGCCCAGGGCCGTGCCCTCGCGCTGGCCGTGGTCGACCTCGAGACCCCCGGGTTTCCGGTCACCATCCATCCCCCCGTCCCCGTCTGCGGAAGCACCGTGGCGGGTCGGGACGGGCCGACCTGCCACCCCCGCGCCGTGCCCCACATCCACGGTCCCGCCCAGCCCGCGCTGTTCCGCGGGGCACCGGTCCTGCCGGATCCCGCCGTCGAGGCCCTGCTCGCGGACGACTTCGCCGCCGTCGCCGAATTGCGGGAGCGGGATCTCGGAGTCGACGTGGGCGAGACCCTCACCCGCAGCTACCGGGAGGAGTCGCCGCTCGGCAACCTCGTGGCGGACGCCATGCGCGAGGCGATTCCGGGAGCCGACGTCGCCGCCGTCAACGGCGGCGGCATCCGCGCGGAGCTCGAGCCCGGCCGGCTCACCTACGGGAGACTCTTCGAGGTCCTGCCCTTCGACAATCGCTTCGTCATCCTCGATGTGGACGGGGAGACCCTCGCCCGCATCGTGCGCCATGGCGTCACGAGCGGTCGGTCCGCGCTGCTCTGGAGCGGGGTCGAGTTCCGCGCCGTCGGATGTGACGTGGTCGAGATCCGGGTCGGGGACGAGCTCCTCGACCCGTCGGCTCGCTACACCCTCGTCCTCAACGACTATCTGGCCGGAGGGGGGAGCGGGTTCGACACGCTCGGCCTTCCCGAGGCGGACATCCGCTGGGATCTCGAGCCCGTGCGCGAGGCCGTGGCGAGGATCCTCGGGCAGCGCGCGGAGCCGCTCCTCAACCATCAGTCGATGGATCCTGCCGCCCCGAGACAGGTGCGCGAAGGGGAGTGCGCCCCCTGAACCGGTCTACTTGCGCTGCACGGGTGATCGGGACTGGGCGACGGTCGATGTCGCTCGCACGTCCTCGACCACGTAGAAGCACTCGCGGTCCTGGTGGCGAGCGATGCGGATGGCCTCCCGCACGCTGCGGCGGGGCACCTTGATGTACAGAAGCTGCACCGCTCCCCGCAGCCCCTCGCCCTCGAACACGGTCACCCGGTATCCCTCCTCCCGGAGGAACTCGGCGATGTCCCGCCCCTTTCGGCTGAACACCCGAACCACCTGCTCCCCCATCGCGATGCGGTCCTCGATCATGATGCCCACGACCCCGCCGGTGGCGAACCCGAGCGCATAGACCACCGCATAGAGCGGCTCGCTGAGGTTCTGGATGACCGCGGAGACCGCGACCACCCAGATCAGGACCTCGACGAAGCCGAACCCGAAGGCCGCGAGCCGGCGCCCCCGCACCACCGACACCATGCGCAGGGTACCGAAGCTCACGTCGGCGATCCGCGCGAGGAAGATCAGCACCGCGGTTGTCAGCACCTCGGGTGGCATCTCATTCCTTCGGCAGAGGAAAGAGCGCGTCGAGCCGGTCGAGGGTCTCCGGAGCGAGCTCGACCCCGGCCGCAGCCGCGTTCTCCTCGACCTGCTCGGGTCGACTGGCCCCGGTGATCACCGACGTGATGCCCGGCACATGCAGGGCCCACGCCAGCGCGAGCTCTGCCGGACGAAGGCCCAGGTCGTCCGCCAGCGCGCAGAAGGCCCGAACGCGCTCGAGGGTCTCGGGCACCAGATGCGCGTCGAGCCACGAACTGGTGGCCCCACGGCTTCCCGGGGGGACACCCTCGTTGTACTTGCCCGTCAGGAGCCCCTGGGCGAGCGGGCTCCAGGTCACGACCCCCATCCCGAGCTCCCGGGCCGCGGGCAGGACATCGCGCTCGACCGAACGGTCGAGCAGGTTGTGGCGAGGCTGCTCCACGACCGGCCGGTAGGCGAGGAAACGATCCGCCATGGCATGGGCCGCTCGCAGCTGGTCCGCCGTCCAGACGCTCGTGCCCCAGTAGAGCACCTTGCCCGCGCGCACGAGGTCATCCATCGCCCGCACCGTCTCCTCGAGCGGAGTGTCCGGGTCATGCCGGTGACAGAAGTAGAGGTCGACGTAGTCCGTTCCGAGCCGTCGGAGGGTCGCGTCGATACTCTCGTGGATATGCTTGCGGCTCAGACCCCGGTCGTTGACGTCATCGCTCATCGGCCAGAAGACCTTGGAGCTGATCACCAGATCCTGCCGACGATGGTCCCGCAGCGCGCGGCCGGCGACACGCTCCGCCTCGCCACGCGCATAGACGTCCGCGAGATCGATGAAATTGATGCCGAGATCCAGCGCCCGGTGCAGCACGGCGATGGCCATGTCCTCGTCCACGCTCGCCCCGAGGGTGAGCCATCCACCGATGCTCACGCTGCTGACGCGCAGGCCGGTGCGGCCCAGACGGCGATAGGTCATCGATCGTTCCATCGGACATCCCTGCTGGCTCGGTCTCTCCCCGCGCAACGCTGGGCTGGTCATCTCCGGGGCACAGTCAAGGGGAGGGAGAGACGACCCGCAGCCGCGCTCGAGGCTCCGAGGTGCAACACGGACCCTCGGGAGCCGATACGCCACACGCCCCGCCGCCCGCGGGGCGCCAGCACCCACACGGCCCAGTCCAACCCGGAGCATGTCATGGTGATGCCCTCCTCGCCGGCCCTGCGCACGTCCTCACTCGCCGTCTCGAACACCCCGGAGCTCCGCGCGCTTCGGCAGCCCCCGTGCCCGGAGGAGGAGACCATCGCCCGATGCCGCGAGCTGAGGGCCATCGAGGATGCGCTCGACCGATTGCCCGACGGCGCGGGCCGGCTGCCGGCGCCCCACGATGTCGCGCTCCTCCTCCGGAACCGGGCGGCCACCATGCCGCTCGTCCTCGCCCGCCTGGACGGACCCCTCCCCGCGACCGCGGACCATTCTTCCGCCGTGCGAAACGGCTGGCTCGTCAACCTCGCCGGAGAGTGGCGCTGCGCGGATGCCATCCCGGCCCTCCTCCATCACCTCGGCGCCCCCCACGCCTATGCCGACGAGGACGTGCTCCATGCCCTGACGCGCATCGGACCCCATGCCATGGGGCCGCTGCTCCTCGCCCTCTTCGACCGGGGGGCCAGCGTGCAGCGACGTGTCCGGGCGGCCCGCGTCCTGTCGAGCATCGCCATCGCTGCGCGGCTGCACGGGCACCGTCCCGAGTGGCCCGGCCGCGGCGAACAGCAGGCCAGGGAGATCGCCGCTGCCATGAGGCTGCTGCTCGCGCGGGCCGGGGTCGAGCCCCACCCCGTGCTCCGTGCTGCCGTCCGTGCGCTCTGCGACATGCGGTGGGTGGAGGCCCGTCGCGAGATCGTCGAGTTCGTCGAACGCGGCCCGCTTGCGGAGGACGAGACCTTCAACGTCGAGCTTCTCGAGCTCACCCTGTGCGGCACCCTCGAGGATGTCGAGCTCGGAGCGTGGGATGTCTCCCTGCTCGCGTGGATGACCAAGGAAGTGCTTGAAAGCCGTTGAGGATCCTGCTCTCCATGCAGCGGCCAGTCCGTTCCCGGCCCGCGCGACCCGCGCCACGATTCCCGCACCGCCCCCAGAGGGCAGAGCCGCCAGCCCGGAGAGTTCATGTCTCGCGCCGACGCAGTCCTGCGCCATACGCTGATTCTGCTGACCGTAGCCGCGTTCGCCGCCGCCTGCGGCAGCTCGGATCGAACGGCTCCCGGGGAGCCCTCGGAGGTCGGCGAAAGCCTGAGTGAGCTTCCCACGCCCTCCGCTTCGGGAGGGGGGACCGCGGTGTCCGGGGAACCGAGCGGGGAGCCGAGCGGGGAACCGAGCGGGGAGCCGAGCGGGGAACCGAGCGGGGAGCCGAGCGGGGAA
>REDH01000146.1 GCA_007693585.1 Deltaproteobacteria bacterium | reverse complement strand
CCACTGCGCTGGGTATCGGGCACTCAGCGCATCGATTCGGGTCTGTCCTGCCAGGAGGTCGAGATACTCCGGCGGGAGAGGGCTCTCGTATGGAAACTGTCTCGTAAAGGCCCGTAGCTGAAGTGTGGCGTGCGCACTCTTGTCCTTTTCGACCGAAAGCCTGATTCTGAACGGGTAGTGGCCACTGGAGTCGCGGTAGCGCGCGAACCCTTCGGCAAGCCCTCCGGGCCCGGCGAACAGGTCGATTACCCCGTACGTAGCTTTCGGCTTCATGGTCATCATCATCTGCACTTTCCGCAGTTGAACCGGCAATGGCGGAGCGGACGTTGGCTGACATCGTGGACAAGAAAATGCGCTCCAGAATGATGTCGGGTATTCGCTCCCGCGACACGAAACCGGAGGTCCAGCTTCGCAGAGTACTCCACGCGGCAGGTTTCCGCTACCGTCTTCATGTACGCTCGCTCCCCGGCACGCCCGACCTTGTACTGCCGAAGCACCGGGCCGTCATTGAGGTCCGTGGCTGCTTCTGGCACAGGCATCACGAATGCAGGTTCGCAACCACTCCTGCCACGAATCCCGAGTTCTGGCAGCGCAAGTTCGCCGAGAACGTCGAGCGAGACGCCAGGAATCTCGAGGCCCTCACAGCGTCCAATTGGCGGGTGGCCGTCGTGTGGGAGTGCGCGCTTCGCCTGGATCCCGACGCCACTGGAGCCCTTGTGATGGCCTGGCTTCGAGGCGAGGAGCCGCGCCTCGTTCTCGGCCAGGACAATGTGCAATTCTGAGTTCTCGAGCACTCTGCCAGTGCAGGCTGGATGCGCTGTTCCCTGATGAAGCGTTGCTGAGCCCGGACCTGCCCTGCTCCTCCGGATCGCTGCCCTGCTGGTGAGCTCCCCCGGTGCGTCCACCTGCGCCGTCGATGCGGCCCCCGTCTCTCCGATCCCCCTTTGAATATCCAACTCATCCCGAGTTACAATGCCCCCGGCACCGGTCAGCTCCCCTTGCCCCAGCGCGTGCAACCCTTGTTTCTCCTCCACGCCCCCTCCGGCCCCATGCAGCTCACCCTTCACCGCTCCAACCACGTCGAGGAGCTCGGTCGTGCCTTCATGACGCTGCTGCGTGAGCGCCCGCTTGCGGATCCGTTCCAGGCCGAGACCGTGCTCGTGGGCTCGACCGGCCTTCGGGACTGGCTCCGGCGGCGGGTCGCCCAGGAGCTCGGCATCGCCGCGCAGCTCTCGTTCGTCTACCCCGGCACCCTCTCGAGCTGGCTGCACCAGGCCCATCGGCGGCGGGAAGAAGGCGACAGCGCGTACGACGTCCGGCGCGCCGCCGACGCCGAGGAGGAGACGCCCTGGGTGCCCGACCGCCTCGTGTGGGTCGTCGCCAGCGAACTGCTCGCCTGGCGCGCCCGCGCCGAGTCCGCGCCGCAGGCCCCCGGCGACCGCCTCTCCACCTACCTCCTCGAAGTCCGCACCCGCGGCGATGCCCCCGGGACGCTCTCGGCGCCGCTCTTCGCCCTCGCCACCGAGGTCAGCCGCCTCTTCCTGCGCTACCACGCGTGGCGCCCCGGCATGATCGCCGCATGGGCGCGCGGCGAGAACCGCTACACCCGCCGCGACGGCACCTTCGCCCCTTTCGACGTCCGCGCCGCCGACCTCGCCTGGCAACCCGACCTGTGGCGCCGCGTGCGCGAACGACTCGCCCGTGGAGGTGCCACCGACCCCCTCGCCGAGCTCGGGGTGCTCGGCGCCGACGCGCGGAACGCCGACCAGCTCACCGCCGCTTCGCTCGCGCCGGATCCTGCCCTCACCGACGCCCTGCGCGCCGTGCTGCCCCCGCGGCTCTCCCTCTTCGGCGTCGGCAGTCTCGCACCGCTCCAGCTCCTCGCCCTTGGCCGCATCGCCGAAACCGTCCCCGTCCACTGGTTTCTCACCGCCCCCACCCCCTTCTGGCTAGGCGATCAGACCCTGCGCGGCGTCGAGAGCCAGGACCTCCGTCGCCGTGCCCTGCTCGGCGGCGGGCCAACCGCAGAACAGCGCCGCATCTATCTGGACGATCCGCAAACCCGCGCCGAGCGCACGGACGCCGACCATGACTCGCCCGGAGAAAGCGCGCTCCCGGACCCGGATGCGGACCTCGAGGTCGCCGTCCCGTACCGCAGCTTCGATGACCTCGAAGGCACGGTCTGCCCCCTCGTGGCGGCCTTCGGCCGCGTACCGCGCGCCGGACAGCTCCTGCTCGAGCAGGTCATGCCGAACGCGCAGGAAGGGGACACATCGTTCGTGCATCCGCTGGTGGCCGAGGCGGAGCGCCGCGGCGTGCTGGCGGAGGCCAGCGCCGGGGGCGTCGCGGGAGAGTCCTCGTCGGCGGCGGGGCGGGCGGATGCGTTGGCGGACGTCCCGTCCCTGCTGCATCGGCTGCAGGCGGACGTGTACATGCTCGAGGCGGATGCGTATGCCGCGGGCGGTGTGGCGGGGACGCCGTTTCGGCAGGACATCGACGGGGGCGAGGCGCTGGTGTCGCGGCGCGGCGAGCGGGGCGTGGCGGCCACGGATCGGAGTCTCGGCTTTCACGCGTGCTACGGCCCGTCGCGGCAGGTGGATGCGGTGCGGGACCTGATCGTGGATGCGCTGGCGCGCGATGCGTCGCTGCGGCCGGGGGACATCGCGGTGATGACGCCGGACATCGCGAAGTACGCGCCGCTGATCGAGGCGACGTTCCTGCCGCACGCGCCGCGCAGCGAGAGTCGGAAGCGCACGGGGATCCCGGGGGTGCCGATCCGGATTCAGGACCGGGCCATCCGCTCCACGAACCCGGTGGCGGGGGTTCTGCTGGCGTTGCTGGGGCTCGCGGAGGGGCGCAGGACGATGTCGGCGGTGGTCGGGCTGCTGGGGCTTGAGCCGGTGCACACGCACTTCGGGCTTGAGCGGGACGATGTGACGCGTATCGAAATGTGGTTGCGCGGTGCGGGGGCGCGATGGGGGGTGGACGCCGAGGACCTGCGGCGGGAGGAGCAGCCCACGGGCGGGGCACCGAAGGGTTCGGACAGCCGGCTGCGCCACACGTTGCTCGCGGCGCTGGAGCGGCTTTCGCTGGGAGCGGTGATGCCGTTGAAGGTGGTGGCGGGGCGGGACGGCGCGACCCTGGCGGGGGTCGAGCGCGCGGGCGCGCTGCCGGTGTTTCCGCTGGACGAGGCGGGGGACGGGGAGCTTGCGGCGAAGGCGGTGCTGTTTCTGGAGACGCTCATCGGAGCGTTGGAGGAACTGCGCGCGCCGCGGTCGATGCGGTCGTGGCTGGCGCTGTTCGCGGACGAGTCCGCCGAGCGTCCGGGTTTGCTGCAGCGGTTCGTGACGCTGCCGGCGAGTCGGGCGTGGCAGAAGGCGCAGGTGATGGACGAACTGGAGGCGCTGGGGCGCGATGCCGGCGCGCTCGGGCTGGGGGAGGGCCCGGGGGAGGCGGTGCAGGTGACGCCGGCGGCGATGGCCGCGTGGATGCGTTCGCGCATGGACCGGGCGGACAGGCGGGTTTCCGACGGGCTGGATGCCGTCACCTTCTGCTCGCTGATGCCCGTGCGCAGTGTGCCCTACCGCTGGATCATCCTGCTCGGCATGGATCAGGACGTCTTCCCGCGGGTGGGCACGCGACCGGCGTGGGACCTGATCGCGCGCGAGCAGCGGCCGTGGGACCGCAATCCGCGCGACGAGGACCGGGCGTTGTTTCTGGACGCGCTGCTTTCGGCGCGGGAGGCGTGTCACATCGTGTTCACGGGGCGCTCGCCCCAGCGCAACGAGGCGGTGGCGCCGACGGCGCCGGTGGCGCAGCTCATGGAGATGCTGGACCGGCGCTTCGAGTCGCCGCCGCCGGTCCGGGGCAAGGCCGGGCCCGTGAGCGCATGGCTGACGCGGCACTATCCGCTGCAGCCGTTCTCGGAGCGGAACTTCCGGGAGGAGGCGGAGGAGCGGGACGGGCATCGGGCGCCTCGCCCGCCGGTGTACCACCGGGGCGAGTGGCGTGCGGCCCGCAGCCTGCTGGACGGGCGTGGCAGTGGGTCGCCGTGGGCACTGCAGGTGCCGTGGCATGCGTCGCCGGTGCTGCCGGAGGCGATGCGTGCGGGCACGCCGGTGTCGCTCTCGCTCCGGGCGCTGGGCGCGTTCCACGACGATCCCCTGGGCGGGTGGCTCGAGGGGGTGGCGGGGCTGAAGTGGCCGAAGAAGGACGAGGAGGCGCCGGACGATCTGCTTCCGGTGGCGTCCGGGGTGCTGGACCGGCTGGACGTGATGAAGCGGGCGAGCCGGCACGCGATGGTGTGGGACGATGCGCTGACGTCGGCGTTCGCGAAGCTGCCCATCGGCGGTCCGGGTCGTGCGGAGGGACGGGAGCTGCTGGAGAAGGTGGCGCGTCTGCAATCGGCGTTGCACGGCCCTGTGGGTCTGTTCGCCGCGTCGGGGACGCGCCGGGCGGAGGTGCTGCTGGAGGTCGGTGTCCCGGGCGGGGAGGCGGGGCCGGTGTCCGTGCGTCTGCACGGAGACGTGCAGGTGGCCCCGTGGCGGGAAGGGGGCGGCGCGGTGGTGCTGTCGACGCAGTTTTCGAGCGTGAAGGCGAAGCATGCCCTCGGTGCATGGCTGGAGCTGCTGCTGGTGCTGGCGGCGGAGGACGAGGCGGGCGGCGCGGGCACGCCGCTGGACGGGGTGGTGCTGGGGGTGGCGTCGCACAGGCCGGACGGCGACATCGGCGTGCATGGCGCGCCGCTGGCGGCGATGGGCTGTCCCGGGGATCGCCTCGGCGCTCGGCGGTGGGCGCGCGCGCGGCTCGAGGAGCGGGTGCGCGTCTGGCTCGTGGGGCACGCTCGGCCGCTGCCGGTGTTGCCCTCCGGTGGTGCGGACACGGTGGGCAAGGGGTACGGGAAGTTCGTCGCTCGCGCTGGCGACACCGGTCTTCGGGACTGGCTGGCGGCGTATGCGCATGTTTTGCCCGTGTGGGCACCTCTTCCCGGGCCGGGGGGGGCGGACTCGGGGGAGGTCTGGGGCCGGGCGCTCGAGCGCCTGCGGGACGCGCACGGCGACGGCTTCGCGCTGGCCGTGCTGGCGATGCGGAAGGAGGCGCGAGGCACGTGGAACCCCGAGAAGTACCTCAGCGACGCGCAGCGCTTTCGGGAGGACACGGAGCAGTCCCTGCTGCAGCGTGTGTTTGCCCAGGAGGGCCCGGCGCAGCGCTGGCCGGAGGCGTTCCTGGTGGATTCCTGGCAGGTGTTCGGGCCGGGGGTGGCGTTGGCGGAGGCCATGAAGGACAACGCGTTGACGACCGGTGAACGGTTTGCGGACTGGAAGCGGGGAGGTGTGGCATGACGGCGTTCGGGACGTTCGAGGCGGAACGCATCTGCCTGAAGAGGGGGAGACCGGGGGCCTTCTGTGTGGAGGCGAGCGCGGGCACGGGAAAGACGTACAGCATCACGGGGCTCGTGCTCCGGCTGGTGTGCGAGGAGGACGTGCCTCTGGACGAGATTCTGGTGGTGACCTTCACCCGGGCGGCGGCCGCCGAGTTGCGCGGACGCATCGGGGAGCGCCTTGGGGCGGCGGAGCGGGATCTGGAGCGGGCGGAGGGGCTGGCGAAGGACGCGCCCGAGCTGTGGAGCGGCTTTCTGGCCGGGGCCGAGGAGGCGGTGGAGGAGGTCGCGGAGCGGCGGGTCTTCAGCGACGATTTCGTGGAGCGCTGGGTGCGTGCGGCGCTGGCGGGGCAGCCGTCGGAGGGCGCGCGGGGGTGCATTCCCGAATGGCTGGAGCGCATCCGGCGGGCGCGGCAGCGGGTGGATGCGGCCACCTTCACCACCATCCACTCCTTCTGCCAGCGCATGCTCGAGTGGCACGCCTTCGAGAGCGACCAGCCGCTCGGCATTGCGTTCGCGGAGGACGAGGAGGGGTTGCGCGAGGAGATCGCGAACGACCTGTGGGGGGAGCTGGTGGAGACCGTGCCCGACGCCGTGCTTCGGGACGCGCAGCTCGACCCGGATGGACTGGGCGCGGCGGTTCGGGCGGCGCTGTCGAATCGCTCCGCCGTGCTGCGGGAGCTTGCGGGGGGTCACGCTGCCCCATGGCGAGGGGAGGGGGAAGCGCGGGCGGGGGGCGGCACGCGAAGCGATCTGTCGGAGGCGGTCGAGGACTGTGGCGCCCGGCTCGACGCGGCGCACAGTGCCCTGCGCACCTTCTTCACCGAGAGGCGGGAGTCCCTCGTGGCGTGGGTGCGGGCGCTGGCGGGCCATGCGAAGAAGGGCAACTGGATGTCCGGGTTCTCGGATCTCACGAGCCTGGACAGCGGCGCGCTGCGCGAGGAGCTCGAGGCGTTTCTCGTGCCGCGGCTGGAGCGCGCGGCGGAGGCGGACATGCTCGCCGAGCGGTTCTGGATGGAGGCCGTGCGCTACTTCGGAACGGACGTGCTTGCCGGAGGCCTGGCGATGCGCGGTGCGGCGGCGGAGGCCCGCTCTGCGGAGCTGCTGGCCCACCCGCTGCGGGAGGCGCTCGGCGAACTGGCGCGGGCGCTTCCCGCGGCGGGCGAAGCGGGTTCGACCATCACCCTGGCGGCCTGTCGCGAGGCGCGGCGCCGCTATGCGGCGCGGCTGGCGGAGCGGTCGGAGGTGACCTTCGACGACCTGATCACGCGGCTGGCGAACCGGGTGGAGGCGGAGCACGGGCAACCGGAGAAGCCGCTGACCACGGCCGTGCGCGAACGGTTCAAGGCGGCGCTGATCGACGAGTTCCAGGACACGGATGACGCCCAGTGGACGCTCTTCGAGAAGGTGTTCCTGGAGAGCGAGGCACATCGCCTTTTCCTGATCGGCGACCCGAAGCAGGCGATCTACCGGTTTCGCAGCGCGGACATCCACACCTACCTGCGCGCGCGCACGAAGGTGCACGAGGTGGCTGTGCGCAGACTGTCGCGATCGGGAAGCCCGACGGAGGAACCCAGGCGCGCCGGGCTCTACACCATGGCCCGGAACTTCCGCTCGGATGGTGCGCTGATCGTGGCGCTCAACCGGTTCATGGGCGCCCTGCATGCCGAAGGGAAGGTGCTCGACGAGGCCGCTCCTGCGGTTCCGGTACCCGCGGCGCTCGAGGCCGAGGTGGCGTTCTCCGCGGCCCCCGGCACGCCGGTGCGGGGCTTCTTCGACCGCGGGGACGACACCGAGGGCACCGGCATCGACTACATCCTCGTGGACTGGCAGAAGCCCACCCCCCGGGACGGGGAGGACTGCGTGCTGGACAAGGCGCCTCCCACCAGCCTCGTCACGGAGGCGTCGTCCGGTGCCGGCCGCGGGCCGTGGACCGCGCAGCCCCTTGTCTTCCGTCCCGTTGTGGCGCCGCTCCCGGACGCGGAACAGCACGGCGTGCTCGATGACAACGACGCCTGCAAGCGCGCGCTGCAGCGCGCCGTCGCCGAGGACATCCGGCGCCTGCTCGAGAGCGGCACGCGTCTGAAGCAGCGGGGGGACAGCGGCGCCGAGCTCGTCGAGCGACCGGTGACTCCCGGAGACATCGCCGTGATCGTCCAGGCGTGGAAGATGGGCCACGCCATCGCGGCGCAGCTCCGGCGCCACGGTATCCCGACCGTCATCATGGCCGGGGAGGTCGTCTGGACGTGCGACGAGGCCGAGGACCTGGCCGTGGTCCTGCAGGCCCTGCTGAACCTGCGCCGCCAGGAGACGGTGGTCGCCGCCCTCGCGACGCCGCTCCTCTCCGTCTCTCCGGATCACCTCCGCGCCTTCACCAGCGCGGAGTCCTCGCTGCCCGAGCGCTGGCTCGAGACCCTCGGCGGGCTCGCGCGCACCTGGGAGACGCACGGATTGCTGCGCATGCTCACGGAGCTGCTCGACCTGCGCGTGGACGGAGGGTCCGGAAGGCCCGTCCGCCAGGGCGACGAGGCTCCGACCCGTCGCGAGGCGCTGCTGCGTGTCTCCGACGGCGAACGCCGGCTGACGAATCTGCTCCAGCTCGCCGAGCTGCTCCATGCGGAGTGCTCGGGACTGTTCCTGGGCCCGCAGGGTCAGCTCGACACGCTGCGGGCCCGCATGGTGGGCTCCATCGGCGATGCCAGCAGTCCCGACGATCCGCGCAAGCAACGGCTCGACACCGACGACAGGGCCGTGCGCATCACGACGGTGCACGGCAGCAAGGGCCTGGAGTATCCCATCGTCTTCCTGCCGGGGTTCGACGCGAAGGGCGTGGAGCGGCATCAGTTCACGGCGCCCGTCGTGGTGCCGGAGGCTGCGGGGACCGGCGGTGGAGAGCCCGACGACGCGACCGCCTTGCCGCCGGCAGCGGTGTCCGACGCCGCGCCACCTTCGTCGGGCCCCCCGGACGGCAGCGCCGGGCAGGGTCCGCGTCCCGCCATCCTGTACGCCACCCGGGCCATCCTGGATGCGGCGAACGCCGAGCACCCGCCGCCCCGGGAGCGGGATGGGTACGAGGCCGAGGAGGAGAGCCGTCGCCTGCTTTACGTGGCGCTGACGCGCGCGATGCACCAGGTGGTGCTGTATGTGCGCGACTGGTCGCAGACGTCGATGGCCGACCTCGCGGAGGGGACGTCGCCCTACGGGCGGACTGCCCTCGGTCGTCTGCTGGGGGCGACCCCCCGCGTTCGGGAACAGGCAGGCGCAGCGCAGGCCATGGAGCGTGAGCGCAAGGAGGGCATCGCGAAACTGAAGCGGACCCTTTCCGGCGCCCGCAGGGCGAAGAACCCACGAACGAGCCCGGCGGAGCTGGAGCAGCAGATCCGCACCCTGGAGCAGGGCGCGCGCCCCCCCCTCGTCGGCGACCTCTGCCTCGCCCTCGGCGAGGCCGTGAATCCCCTCGGCGCGTCCGTCTTCGACGTGCCCCTCGAAGCGTCCGCCACTGCCGGCCCGCCGGAAAGGCCCTGGGTCGCCCGTCCCGGAGCGGACTCGGCCGAACTGTTCGACTGTCCTCCCGAGGTTCCCCGCGAGCACTTCCACGCTGCCGACTACCGGCAGGGGTCGTTCTCGTCCCTCGCGAAGGGGGCCGCCCACGGCACGGCGCAGCACGGGGCCACCGCGTCCGACGCCCACGGGACGGACCACGCCGCGGGGCTTCCGGGCGGGGACGAGGCGGACCTGCACGGACTGGGCGAATTCATGCGAGACCGTGCCGGAACGGATGAGCCGCTCGCGGAGGTCCTCGACGACCCGGAGGAGGCGGAGACGAGCGCAGCGACGGCCGAGCCCGTGGACCTCCTCTTCGAGAAGGCGCGCATCGTCGGCCGCGACTTCGGGACCGCCATTCACGAGCTTCTCGAGAAGGTGGACTTCGCGGCGCCCGTCACGGGACGCCCGATGGAGGTCGCCTCCGACGCCGCCGCAGCGCCCGGTTCCCTGCACGACGCCACCGCGCACGTGGTGCGCCGCTTCGGCTTTCGGCTCGACGGGGCCGCCGTCCACGGCCTCGCCACGGACGTGCACACCTTCCTCCACGCGCCCCTCGGTGGAGCCCTTGCCGGCACATCGCTGGCCGACATTCCGCGCCAGCAGCGCATCGACGAGCTCGAGTTCCTGCTGCCCGTGCCGGCACGACTGACGCGTCGGGGGCTTCTCGAGGCGTTCCGCACCGGTCCGCCCCCCGGCGAGGACACGAGCTGGGCTCACCTGCCCGGCGGCTGGAAGACGTGGCTTGCGGAGGTGGAACGGCTCACCTTCGACGAGTTCCACGGCTTTCTCACGGGCTTCGTGGACCTCGTGTTCGCCACCTCCACCGAGCCGGGGCGACTGCACCTTCTCGACTACAAGACAAACAAGCTCCACACCCGCGAGAGGACACCCGCCCAGAGGGCACAGGCGTACGGGCAACCCGCCCTCGTGCAGGCCATGATCGAGAGCCGCTACGTGCTCCAGTACCACCTCTACCAGGTCGCCCTCTACCGTCTCCTGCGCACTCGGCTCGGCAGCGCCTTCGACTGGAACACACACATGGGCGGTGCATGGTATCCCTTCCTGCGCGGCGTGCAGTCGGCCGAGGCGGCGGCGGTGGTCGGGGAGGCGCTGCGGCGCGGCATTTTCCACGACCGACCGCCCCGGGAGCGCATCGAAGCGCTGGATGCCCTCTTCGGAACCCCGCACGTGCATGCAGGCACCCACCCCACCGCCGAGCTGCATGCCGGAGGGACGCCATGACACCCGCATCGCCCCACAGCCTCCACGCCCTCCGCGACGCTGCGGGTCAGGAGACGGCCGCGCAGCTCCGGCCCTGGATCGACTCCGGACTCCTGACCTCCGCGGAGGTCGCCCTCGCCGCGCGGCTGGCGGCGCTGGACGGCGCACCGGACTACGCGCTCGTCCTCGCCTTCGCCCTCGCCCTGCGCGCAGACCGCCTCGGCAGCGCCCTCGTGGACCTCGCCGCCGTCGACGTCGAGCGCCTGCTCGCGGACCGCGAACGGGCCGACGAGGTGACGCATACCCCCGCCCTGCCCGAACCATGGGCGCAGTGGAGCGCGGCACTCGCGGCCCGACCGGCCCTGGTCTCGTGCCCCGCCGACGACCCGACCGCCTCGGCGGACCGAGCACCCTTCGTGCTCGACGGCAGCCGGCTCTACACCGCTCGCGCCTGGGCCGCCGAAGCCCGGGTGGCCGAGGGAGTGCACCGGCTGGTCGACGGGCACCGCCCGGAAGGGTCCGAGCGGTCGGTCCGGGAAGCACCCGCGGAAGAGGCGCAGGGGCGGCGGACGGAACGAAGTGAGGAGTGGACGAATCTCGAATCGTCCGTGCTCGGTCTGATCGAAGGCGATGGCGCCGAGCGTCAGCGCGAGGCCGCGGCGAGCGGGGTGTCCCCGTCGCGGCTGCAGCTCGTCACCGGAGGCCCCGGCACGGGCAAGACCTACACCGTGCGCGCCATGCTCACCCTGGCGTGGCTTCGCCGGGCCTTCGCGACGGCGAGCGTCCCGAGGCTCGAAGTCCGCCTCGCCGCGCCCACGGGAAAGGCGGCGCAGCGCATGAAGGAAGCCATGGCCGCAGGGCTGCCCTCCTGGTGCAGCCGAGTCAGCCGGGCCGCGCACGGCAGTGCGCTCGGCGAGGCGTTCCGCGATGCCGAAGCGCTGGAGACCGCCCTGCACGCCTTCCTCTCCGGTCTCGCCGCCAGCACCCTGCACCGGCTGCTCGGCTACCAGCACTTCAACCCCACCCGCTTTCGGCACGACGCGGACAATCCGCTGCCCACCGACCTCGTCGTGGTCGACGAAGCCTCGATGGTGGACCTGACCATGATGGCGCACCTCTTCGACGCCATCGGGGACGAGACCCGGCTCGTGCTCGTCGGTGACCGCCGACAGCTCGCCTCCGTGGACACCGGCACCGTGCTCGCCGATCTCTGCACCTGGGGAAGTGTCGATGAACATCCGCTCGTCGAACTGAACGTCTCGCGCCGCTTTCCCGCGGACAGCGCCGTGGGGCGATTCGCCGCCGCGTCCGAACGGCTCGATCGCCTGGACACCGAGGGCGAGACTTCAGCCGCCCTGCAGGAGGAAGCGAAGGCGACGGTCGACCTTCTCGTCCGGGCCGCCGAGACGCCCCCGAAGGCCGGAGAACAGGTCACGGTCCGCTGGCCAGGCCGCGAGTCGTCGCCTCCGATGAATCGGGCCCCGGTTCCCGCGGAGATTTCCCCCACCCTCGCCGACGAGCTCGAGAAGGTCGCCACGCACTGGGTCGGCATCATGCGCGCCCTCGACCGCTGCCCCTACGTGCTCGAAGAGAACGGAACACTCACCGCGGTCGACACCGCCGCCCACGAGAACGTCGCACGCCTCGCCGGGTGGACGGACGGCAGCCCCCCTCCCGCACCATGGGAAGCCCTCGGCCGGCTCGCCGAACAGGTTCGCGTGCTCGCCGCACACCGGGAAGGCGCGTACGGTGTCGCCGGACTCAACCGGGACATCTGGAAGCGCATCGAGTCGCACATGCGAAAGCTCCCCGACCACCAGAGACCCTCCGGCATCCTCGGTCGAAGCACCGGAGATCCCACCATCGGCAAGCCGATCATCATCACGAGGAACGATTACACCCTCGGCCGCTTCAACGGAGACGTGGGCCTCTGGGTCCGGCTGCGCCGCGCCTCCAGCCACGAGGCGGAACCTTCCCTCATGGCCGTCTTCCCCCGCGAAGGGGGCGGCGTCTCCGCACACACGTCCGCACGCCTCCCCGCCCACGAAGTCGTGTGGGCCATGACCGTGCACAAGTCCCAGGGCTCGGAGTTCGACAAGGTGGTCTTCGTGCTCCCCGAACGCAGCACCTCCCTGTGGACCCGCGAGCTCGTCTACACCGGCATCACACGCACCCGACAGGAACTCGTGCTCGTCGGCTCCCCCGATGTCCTCGTCCAGGGCGTCACCCAACGCATCCGCCGCGCCTCGGGACTCCCGAAACGCCTCACCCGAACCGGAAACGCACACACCAGGAGTCGGAACAGGTAGTGGGGGGGGGGGGGGGGGGGGGGGGGGGGGGGGGGGGGGGGGGGGGGGGGG
>REDH01000214.1 GCA_007693585.1 Deltaproteobacteria bacterium | reverse complement strand
GGAACCGGCAGCGCGCGGCGAGCCGCTGGAGGTCGCGGAAGGCCGCCGCGGGATCGAGCGCGTCGTCCTCCCAGAGCTGCACCTCGCGCATCCCGGGGGTGTCCAGCAGCACGGCGCCTCCCGCGAGCACGATGAGCTGACGGTGGGTGGTCGTGTGTCGGCCTTCGTCGTCGCGGGCGCGCACAGCGCCCGTGCGCATCCGCTCCTGGCCGACGAGGGCATTGACGAGGGTCGACTTGCCCACTCCGCTCGATCCGATCAACGCGACCGTGCGGCCCGGGCGAACCCACGGCGCGAGCAGCCCGACGACGTCGTCACTGTGGGCGCTGAGCAGCATCCAGCGCTCGTCGTCGGCGAGCAGACGGCGCACTTGCCGCGCGAGGTCCTCGGGGTCCGCGGCGAGGTCGCTCTTGTTGACCAGGACGACGGGTTCGGCGCCGGACTGCCGCACGGCGGTGAGGTAGCGCTCCACCCGTCTCGGGTTGAACTCCTGGGTGCAGGAGGTCACGATGAGCACGGTGTCGAGGTGTGCGCCGAGAAGCTGCGGGCGCTCGACCTCCCCGGCGGCGTGGCGCACGAGGAGACCGCGGCGCGGCAGGACGGCGGCGACGGCGGGCGGGTGGGCGTCGTCGAGGAGCACCCAGTCTCCGACGGCGATGCCGGCCTCGCGGAGGCGGCGCGGAAGCCGCGCCCGCTGGGCGGCGGGGCGCATCACCTCGACCTCGACGCCGTGGTCGGCGGAGACGCGCGCCACGGCGTTCCACCGGCCGTCGGGCACCGCGTCCGCGAGCCAGGCGGGAAAGCCGAGGGCCGCGAGGGCCTCAGAGACCATCGTGCGTCCCGGGTCGAGGAGGTTCCAGCAGCGCCGCCACCCGCTCGCGCAGGGCGTCTCCCCCGGCCCTGCCGAGGGGATCGAGGATGGCCTCCGGGGTCCGGCCGACGGCCATGAGGGCGACCACGCGCCGGGCCGAGGCCGGGTCGTTTCCGAACAGGACGCCGCTGCGGAGGCAGGGCCGCGCGGCCGGCCCGGCGCGCTCCAGGGGAGCGAGCGCCGTCAGCCGACGGGCAAAGTCCGCGGGGTCACCGATGTCCTCGCGCCGCAGGAGCAGCCACAGCCCCTGGGAGCCGCCGGCCAGCCGACGGGCGAGGGAGGCCACGACGTGCCCCATGGTGGTCCGCGCATTGACCTCGACGATCGGCCGGAGCCTCAGGCCCCCGGCGTCCCGGTGGATCAGGGCGTCCACACCGAAGGGCCCCGCGTAGCCCTCCTGGTGGAGCGCGCGGGCGGCGGCGCGGGCGGCATCGCCGAGGGTGTGCGCGGCAAAGCGGGGAGCGGAGCCATCGCCGTGGCAGAACCGCACGACATCGGGGGGCAGTGCGAACCACGGGCGTCCGACGACGGCGCCCTGGTACTGGCCGCGGGCGTCCGTGAGGAAGCGGGTGACGGTGGCGGACGCCACACGGCCCTCTCGGTCCACGACGCCGACGACGCTCAGGTCGACGCAGCGCTGGAGCCAGGGCTCCACGACCACGGCGGGCTGATGCCGGAAGGCGTTGGCGATCCAGGCCTGGGCGAGCGCGAGGTCCGCGGGGGAGCGGACACGCAGGAGAGTTCGCCCGCTTGCGCCGTGATCGCCCTTCACCACGGCGGGCAGGTCCATCGACGCCACCCGCCGCCGCAGGGCTTGCAGAGCGTCCGAAGCGCTCGCGCAGACCACTCCGACGGTGCTCGGCGCCGAGAGCCTCTCGTCCGCCCGCTCGGCGAGCAGCGCGGCCAGCAGCGGGACGGCGAAGGACTTGCGGTTGACCTGCTCGGCCACGGCGGCGCGCCCGGCCGCGGGCCGGTCGGTCTCGGTGACCCGCTCCATCAGGGGCGTGAACCGCCGCTGGGCGTCGGCGTCCCACCCCCAGGGTTCGACGCCGGAGAGGTGGCGGTGGGGCACCGGAGGGGGCTGAAGCGGGTCCCCATCGAGGACGAACTCCGGCACGGCGCAGCCGGCGCGCGCCAGCTGGTGCAGGAAGGCCGGCTCGGGGCGTCGGCGGACGAGCACGCAGTCGTCGGTGCGGGCCAGCAGCGCGGGGATCGTGTCGAGGTCCTCCTCGATCGCCCGGGCCCGGTCGGGCAAGGGGTGCCGCTCGCCGTGCAGCCAGCGGTGATCGCAGGAGGGATTGAACACGCGGACGGTCGGCGGCCGTCCCCGGGACTCGCCGGCCACCTCGACCTGCCGGATGAAGTCCTCGTCGAGACCGGCGCGGCGGCGGCCTTCCCGATCGAACTGCAGGCCGCGCCCCCGGGCGGGGGACAGCGGCGGCTGGAGGATGGCGCGCCAGGCCTCGAACGCGGTCACCGCCGGCTCGCGCCACCGTTCGAACCAGACGAGGCCGTGCTTCACGTGCCCGATCTCCTCGCTGTACACGACGTCGAGCACGTCGGCGGTCCCGGTGTCGCCGGCCTGGCGGAAGGCCTCCGCGTAGTAGCGTGCGTAGTCGAGGTTGGCTTGCTCGAAGGTGAGGCTCATGCC